>NZ_JAAGPP010000341.1:0-1949 GCF_017104975.1 Burkholderia sp. Ac-20344 | reverse complement strand
GAACAGCGGCGCCTTCGCGGTGCCCGGCGCACGGCCGAAGCTCTCGGTGATGCGGTCGAGAATGATCGCGAGCAGCACGACCGACAGGCCGCTTTCGAAACCGAGGCCGATGTCGAGGCGCTGGATACTCGCGAGCACGTCGTTGCCGAGGCCGCCCGCGCCGACCATCGACGCGATGATCACCATCGACAGCGCCATCATGATCGTCTGGTTCACGCCCTGCATGATCGACGGCAGCGCATTCGGGAACTGCACCTTGTACAGCAGCTGCCACGGCGTGCAGCCGAACGCCTGGCCGGCTTCGACGATCTCGCGGTTCACGTGGCGAATGCCGAGGCTCGTCAGGCGCACCGCAGGCGGCATCGCGAAGATCACCGTCGACAGGATCCCCGGCACGCGGCCGAGACCGAACAGCATCGCGGCCGGAATCAGGTAGACGAACGCGGGCATCGTCTGCATCAGGTCGAGGATCGGGCGCACGATCGCGGCGACCCACTTGCTCTTCGCGGCCCAGATGCCGAGCGGGATGCCGAGCACGAGGCTGATGATCGTCGACGACAGCGTGAGGCCGAGCGTGATGACCGTCTGGTCCCAGAAGCCCGTCGCGAAGATCAGCAGCAGCGACGCGGTGGTGAACAGCGCGAAGCGCCAGCCCACCCGCCACAGTCCGACGCCGATGAAGATCGCCATCATCAGCCACATCGGGATCGCCTGCAGGCCGTGCTCGACGAATGCCGCGAGCCCCTCGATCGCTTGACCGATCGCGTCGAACGTCTTCGCGTCGTGGTCGAGCAGGTAGTGAACGGACTGGTCGACCCAGGTACCGAGCGGAATCATTTCAGACATGGGAGCCTCGCGAACGCGTGATGGCCTTCAGGATGAGCGCACGATCGACCGAGCCGCAGTAGCAGCCGTCGTCGTCGACGACAGGCAGTGCATTCGGGCTCGCGACCACGCGCGCGACGACATGTTCGAGCGACGCATCGCGCCGGATGCTTTCGATCGGCCGCACGGACGGCGTGGCCTGCCCGATCGCCTCGCGCGTGACGAAGCCGCGAAGCTTGCGTGCCGCGTCGAGCACGAACGCGTATTCGGCACTGCCGTTCAGCGTCGCCGCGACGTTCGCGGCATCGCACTTCGACATGATCGGCACGGCGCCCGTCTGCATCAGGTCGCCGGCCGTGAGATAGCGGCTGGTGTCGACGCCGTCGAAGAACGCGCGCACGTAGTCGTCGGCCGGGTTCGTGATGATGTCCTGCGGCGTGCCGACCTGCACGAGCCGGCCGCCTTCCATGATCGCGATGCGATTGCCGATGCGCAGCGCTTCCTCCAGATCGTGCGACACGAACATGATCGTGCGGCGTTGTTCCTTCTGCAGTTGCAGCAGCACGTCCTGCATTTCCCGGCGCTTGAGCGGATCGAGCGCGGAGAACGCCTCGTCCATGATCATCAGCGACGGGTTCACGGCCAGCGCGCGGGCGAGGCCGACGCGCTGCTGCATGCCGCCCGACAGTTCGGACGGCAGCTTGTGCGAGAACGGCGCGAGGCCGACCTGCTCGAGCACTTCCATCGCGCGGCGCTCGCGTTCCTTCTTGCCGACGCCCGCGACTTCCAGGCCGAACGCGGCATTCGACACCACGGAGCGATGCGGCATCAGCGCGAACGACTGGAACACCATGCTCATGTCCTTGCGGCGCAGCGCGGTCAGCGCCGAGCGGCGGGCCGACGCGACGTCGAGCCCGTCGATCAGCACCTTGCCGGCGCTCGGATCGACCAGCCGGTTCACGAGGCGGATCAGCGTGGATTTGCCGGAGCCGGACAGGCCCATCAGCACGAAAATTTCGCCTTCCTGCACATCGAAGGAGACGTTGTGCACGCCGACGACCTGGCCGGTGCGCTTCAGCACCTCGTCCTTCGTCGCGCCGGCGGCGAGCATGTCGAGCGCCTGC
>NZ_JAAGPP010000340.1:0-235 GCF_017104975.1 Burkholderia sp. Ac-20344 | reverse complement strand
TGATGAGCACTTACGCGGCTATACATCTGCTGATGTTGCAGATCGGTAGTGTCAGTGGAGGGAGTGTTATACTCATAGACGAGTTGCGCTGGACACACCGCGTGCTGACACATCTGATGATCACATGAGACACAACATATGATATCTTAGCTGTCTCTTTGTGCTGCATTATCATTTCTTGTGTTGATTATACTGATAGTGTTTTTTTTTGTTTTTTTTTTTTTTTTTTTTTTCA
>NZ_JAAGPP010000339.1:0-1699 GCF_017104975.1 Burkholderia sp. Ac-20344 | reverse complement strand
CGCGGCCGATGCCGAGGTGCTGCGCGACGATCCACACGGGCACCGCGATCGCGATGCCGACGATGAAACCGATGACGAGTTCGGCGATCATGTGACCCCCTCCTTGCGCAGCGGCATCGCGCTGCGGACGGCGCCGCGCTGCCGCGCGGCGGGAATGACGGGTTCCGGCGCCGATGCGTCGACGGCCTCGGCCGACGGCGCCGCCGCGATCGCCTCGAGCGCGACGATCGTATCGATCGCATCGATCGCCCCGCTCACTTCGCTCGCGTCGGGCAACGCCTCGCCGTGACCGGCGCGCGCGGGCGGTGTGCGCGTCGCGTCCGCACGCGCCGGCTGCGTCGCCGCGAACAGATCGCTGTAGTCGGCGATCGGCGCGCGCCGGTTCTCGGCCTTCAGCGCATTGAGCTCGGTGTCGATACTGCCGTGCCCGAGGCACACGACGCGGTCGGACAACGTATCGACCGGCACGTCGAAGATGCGCGCGAGCGCGTCCTCGGCGTCGACCGGTTCGCACGCGAACAGGAACACATACAGGTGCGCGGCATCGGCCGTCACGACGTCGCCCGCGCGGCGCGGCCGGCAATGCCGCAGCGCGTCGACGTGCGACACGTCCGGCAGCAGCGCGATCTTCGCAAGCGTATGCGGCAGCGCGAGCACGGCGCCGCGATCGAGCACCGCGCGAATCCGCAGGCAGAACGCGCCGACCGGCAGGTAACCGAGCACCGAATCGCCGAGCGCGGCCGCGAGCGCCGCACGATAGTCGGGCGCGACGGGCCGCGCATAGAGCTGGCCGCGCAGCGCGTGCACGGCGGCCTGCATCCGCGAGACCGGCAGGTCGCGCGCCACGACGCGGCTCGCGCCGACGCTCAGCACGAGCATCTCGAACTGCTGGCGCAGCACTTCGCCGCGCTCGACGACCGCGATCTTCAGCGCGCCGCCGCACTGCCGCCGCAGCGCGTGCACGTCCGCGCACAGCGCTTCGAGCTGCGCATGCGAGCGGAAGGCGAGCACCGCGGTCGCGGCCTGGGCATGCGCACAGGCCGCGACGACGGCCGCGTTGTCTTCGACGATGTCCCAGCCGTCCGGCACGCGGTTCGTACCGTCGAGCACCGCGCGGCTGACGACGACGCGATCCTCGTCGCTCGCGAGCTTCATTCGGTGCGCAGGCTCGGTCGCGCCGCCGTCGATGCTCGCCGACAGCCGGCCGCCCGGCGCAAAGCGCAGCGGCCGTACCTCGCCGGCCGCAAGCGTGTCGCCCGCACGCCAGAAATCGACGACCCACAGCAGCTCGCCGTGGGTGCGCTGCAACTGCGCGACGCCCGAGCAGATACCGTGGAAGCCGCTGCGCGGCGCGCGATCCGCATCGCGCACGAGCGGCGCATCGTCGGTGCGTACTTCGTCGCCCGCGCGGGCCGCTTCGGGATCGAGCAGCAGCACGAGCGCGATCCGGCGCGTGCGGCACCAGTCGGCGAGTGCGCGCGCCTCGTCGGCGAGCGCGATCGGGTCGTCCCAGCTGAACCAGCGCTGCGCACCTTCGACGAAATACAGCGAGCGCGCACGAAAGCCGTAGCGCTTCATCGCGCGCAGGCCGCCGGTCAGCCGTGCGAACGGGCCCGGCGCCGCGCGGCGCGGTGCGTCGGCAATCACGGCAGCGCCGTCGCCGTTGGCCGGCTCGGCCACCGGCGGCATCGCCAGCACG
>NZ_JAAGPP010000338.1:0-2029 GCF_017104975.1 Burkholderia sp. Ac-20344 | reverse complement strand
CGCGCAGCCATTTACTCACCTCGACGTTCGCAGTCACGGCGTCGAGCATCAAGCCGGATTGCTTGAGCTGGCTGGCCAGCGGCACATAGAAATTGCCGCGCAGATAGCGGTGGAATCGCTCGACCTTGCCCTTGGTCTGCGCACGGTATGGTTGGCACAGTCTGGGCAGGAAGGCGTATCGCTTGGCCAGGTCGAGCAACCCGGCGTGCCAGCGGTGTTGACCGTCGCCATACGCATCGCGCTCGACAACGATGGTCTTGGCGTTGTCGTAAAGGATCTCGCGAGGAACGCCGCCCAAGGCTTCGAACAGCGCATGATGACAAGCGACCAGCGTCTCGGCGCGTTCATCGGTGGTGAAGCGCGCCCAGCGCCAACGACTGAAGCCGAGCGTGGCGGTGAAGGCGTAAAGCGGGTCGGCGCCTCGACGGAAGACAACGAAATCGCACTGCATCTGCCGACCGGGCTCGGTCTCGAACCTCACGACCGGATCTGGCTTCGGCACGGACTTATGCGCGTTCATGAAAGCCTGAAGGCTTCGCAATTGGCCATCGTAGCCGCGCGCACGCAACTCGCGCAGCAGCGCCGGCGCGGCGATGATCTCGGGTGCGGCGGCAGCCATGCGATCGAGGATGTACGCCTCGAACGCCCCGAGCTTGGTTGGCCGCGGTTCACGCGGCTTGTAGCGCGGCACTTCCTCGGCCGACAGGTACCGCGCCACCGTATTGCGAGAAATGCCCAGGCGCCGCGCGATCTCGCGCTCCGATACGCCTTGGGCTTTGAGCACATGGATTTGCATCCACTGTTCCTTCTGGAGCATCGCCAGCCTTTGCGCGCAAAAGGCTGACTGTACTGAAAGGTGGCTCAGATTTACTTCGCGCGAAGTGGCTCATTATTACTTTGAGCCCAACATTGGTGCTGCGGGCGCCGGAGCCGACGGTAGCATCGGGAGCGATGAGCAGCGTACCGATGTCGACGCCCGTGTGCGAGATCGAGGTGGAGATCGGCAAGCGGCGCGTGAAAATTCGCGGCCTGTCTGCCGAGCGCACCGAAGCGTTCCTGCAGGAATGCCTGAAGTGATCGCGCTGCCGGCAGGCACGCGTATCTGGCTGGCGGCCGGCGTGACCGACATGCGTTGTGGGTTCCAGGGTCTGGCCGCGAAGGTGCAGACAGCACTCGAAGAGAATCAGCTGGGCGGCCACGTGTTCATCTTCCGCGGCCGTCGCGGCGATCTCGTGAAACTGCTTTGGGCGACCGACGACGGACTCTGGCTGCTCGCAAAGCGATTGGAGCGGGGCCGGTTTATTTGGCCCCAGGCCGACGGCGGAAAGATCCATCTGACGAGCGCCCAACTGTCGATGCTGCTCGAGGGCATCGACTGGCGACAGCCGCGACGTACCGCCGCTCTGTCGATGTTGTAAACCGCATCGAAGGCTCGTAAACTGCGACGCATGCCCAAACATGCGCCGCTTCCCGCCACCGTTGCTGAGCTCCAGGCTCTGGTGCTCGAACAGCAGGCATCGATCGCGAATATGGTGCGGGAGATCGCCGCCCGCGACGACGAGATTGAACGCCTGAAGGCGCAGATCGATAAACTCAGGCGGATGTACTTCGGTAGCAAGTCCGAAAAACTGGCTCGGCAGATCGATAAGCTCGAGGCGCAACTGGAAGACCTGACGGCCAGCCAGGGTGCTGCAGAGACGCGAGGGCACCGAGACAAGACGTCGACGGCGCCGCCCGGTCGGGCGCCCACGCGAGAGCCACTGCCACGGCACTTGCCCCGCGACGAAATCGAACTCAAGCCGGATCCAGCCTGCCCGAAGTGCGCGACACTGATGCAGTGGCTCGGCGAGGATGTATCCGAGCTGTCAACGTCGGACGTAATTTCCCCAGAAGGGGGTGCGGACAAAATCTTGGACTACCTTGGAGGTAGTTCATGTATTCATACGAAGACCGCGTTCGAGCGGTTCAGCTCTACATCAAGTACGGCAGGAGCGCAGCGGCAACTATTCGCGAGCTGGGATATCCTTCG
>NZ_JAAGPP010000337.1:0-2078 GCF_017104975.1 Burkholderia sp. Ac-20344 | reverse complement strand
GCCCGGCGTGAGCGCGAGCGAATAGGTGTCGGGCCACGGCGGCAGCGCGCCGCTGTACGGATCGTTGACGAGCGTGGCGTCGCGGCGCCGCGACAGCGGCTCGCGCAACGGCCCGGCCGGCAGTAGGAAGCCGTTGCCGCCGAGCCGGTGGTCGAACACGACGAGCTCCACCGTGCGTGCGAGGCGGTAGTGCTGCAGGCCGTCGTCGCTGACGATCACGTCGACGTCCGGATGCGCGGCACGCAGCGCCTGCGCGGCCGCGACGCGATCGGGGCACACCCAGACCGGCGCGCCGGTGCGGCGTGCGATCAGCAGCGGTTCGTCGCCGCCCACGCTGGCGCGCGACGCGGGCGTGACGGCGGTCGGCGCCTTCACGTTCGCACCGTAGCCGCGCGACACGATGCCGGGCGTGAAGCCGGCTGCCCGTAACGCGTCGACGAGGGCGATCACGGTCGGTGTCTTGCCGGTGCCGCCGACGGTCACGTTGCCGACCACGACGACGGGCACGCCGACGTCGACCGGCTTCTTCCAGCCCTGTACGTAGGCGGTGCGCCGCAGCGCCGCGCACAGGCCGAACACGCATGCGAACGGCGTGAGCGCCCACGCGAGCGCGCCGCGGCGCTGCCATTCGCGTGTCAGGCGCGCTTCGAGCCGGGCAAGCGGGCCGTCGGGCGCGCTCATCGGGCCGTGCGCGGCATGTCGTGTGCCGCGGCGTGGGACGGATTCGTCAAGGCGGATTCTCCGTTGGGCGGCGCATGCCGCGGGGTCTGCGGAAGGCGGCACTCTAGCGCGCCGCAGGCGGGCGCGGCAAGCGCGACCGGCCGACGCAGCCCGCGGGGACGGATCGCGGCGGCTTGTGGATAACTCTGTGAAGAACGCCCCGTTCGATGGCGTCAAACGCCCGCCGGGTGGGCCTCGAATCGGATGAGAATCATTCCGAAAGATTTAAAAATATATAAAAATCAATGTGTTATTGCGAATCGTCTGGTCTTTTTTGCGGTTTTCGCGCGTTTTAGACCGACGATTGCCAAAATGTGGACACCTTCGGCACGTCATCGCGCATGCGCCCGGCGCTGGACGTCGCGCGCGTGTCGGACTATCGTGTCGCCGCCAGCATTCATCCAACCGTCCATGCCTTCCGACTCCCCATTTGCCGCACCGGGCGCGACCCGCGGCGGTGACGAAGTGATTCCCGTTTCGGCGCTCAATCGCGCGATTTCGACGATGCTCGAGCGCTCGTTTCCACTGCTGTGGATTTCGGGCGAAGTGTCGAATTTCACGCGCGCCGCGAGCGGCCACTGGTATTTCTCGATCAAGGACCAGCAGGCGCAGATGCGCTGCGTGATGTTCCGCGGCCGCGCGCAATACGCGGAGTTCACGCCGCGCGAAGGCGACCGGATCGAGGTGCGCGCGGTCGTCACGATGTACGAGCCGCGCGGCGAAGTGCAGCTCAACGTCGAAGCCGTGCGGCGTACCGGGCAGGGGCGCCTGTACGAGGCGTTCCTGCGGCTGAAGGCGCAGCTCGAGGGCGAGGGGCTCTTCGCGCCCGAGCGCAAGCGGCCGTTGCCGGCCCACCCGCGCGCGATCGGCATCGTCACGTCGCTGCAGGCGGCCGCGCTGCGCGACGTGCTGACCACGCTCGCCCGTCGCGCGCCGCACATTCCGGTGATCGTCTATCCGGCGCCCGTGCAGGGCGCCGGGTCCGCGGAAAAGCTCGTCACGGCCGTCGAGACCGCGAATGCGCGCCGCGAGGTCGACGTGCTGCTGGTCTGTCGCGGTGGCGGCTCGATCGAGGATCTGTGGTCGTTCAACGACGAGGCGCTGGCGCGCGCGATCGCGGCGAGCGAACTGCCGGTCGTCAGCGGCGTCGGGCACGAAACCGATTTCACGATTGCGGACTTCGCGGCCGACGTGCGCGCGCCGACGCCGACCGGCGCGGCCGAGCTCGCGAGCCCGCAGCGCGCGCTGTTGCTGCGCGAGGTCGGCGAGCGCCAGCGTGCGCTCGCGCGCGGCATGGAACGCCGGCTCGAACAGCGCGCGCAGCAGCTCGACTGGCTTGCGCGCCGGCTGGTGAGCCC
>NZ_JAAGPP010000336.1:0-1949 GCF_017104975.1 Burkholderia sp. Ac-20344 | reverse complement strand
GCCGCCCGCCGCACTTGCCGGTGCTGCCGCGCCGGGTGTCGCGGTGGCCAAGCCGGACGCACACGGCGTGTGGCCGCTGTCGCCGGCGCAGCTCGGCCTGTGGTTCCTGTGGCGCGCGCAGCCGGACAGCGCCGCGTACAACATTCCGGTCGCGCTGCGTGTGCGCGGCCCGCTCGACGTCGATGCGCTGCGTGCGGCCTTTTCGGACGTCGCGGCCGTGCATCCGGCGCTGCGCGCGCGGCTCGTTGCCCGCGACGGCGCGCTGCCGGGCCAGCGGATCGATGCAGGCGTTTCCGTCGAACTGCCCGTGATCGACCTGTCGGCGCAAACCGATGTGCTTGCCCGCGCCGCAGCGCTGACCGACGAGGATGCACTTGCGCCATTCGACCTCGCAGCCGATGCGCCGCTGTGGCGTGCGCGGGTACTGCGGCTCGGCGTGGACGATCACGTGCTGTCGGTGACGATTCATCACATCGTGTCGGATGGCGAATCGATCGAGCTGTGGCTCGATGCGGTTCGTGCGCGCTATGTCGCTCGCGTGCAGGGCGGCGCCGTGCCGGCCGAAGAAGCCGCTCAACCGGTCGCCCAACTGGTCGTGCCGCTCGTGCTGCCCGCGCCGTGCCATCCGGCCCGCGTTGCTTACTGGCGCGATGCGCTGGCCGATCTGCCGGCGCGCGTGCTGCCGCAGCGCGCGGATGCGCCGGCCGTGCCGCAATGGCGCGCGGCTCGCATCGCGTTCGAATTCGACGGCTCGCTGATCCGCGCCGCACGCGACACGGCGTCGGCCGCGCACGCGACGCTGCCGATGCTGCTGCACGCGGCGCTCAACACCGCGCTGTTCCGCGCGACGGGTGCGGCCGACCAGCCGGTCGGCGTGCTCGCGTCGACGCGCGAGCTGACGGGGGATGCGGCCCGCGACGCGCTCGGCCTCTTCATCAATTCGGTCGTCGTGCGCACGCGGATCGACCCGGCTGCGCGTCGTGCGGACGTGCTCGCACAAGTGCGCGACACGGCGCTCGCGGCCTATGCGCATGCCGATGTGCCGTTCGCGGACGTCGTCGCGGCGCTGCGCGCACCGCGTGCCGCGCAGGCCAATCCGCTGTTCCAGGCGATGTTCAACTACCTGCGCCCGACCGGTGCCGCTGCCCGCGACTGGGCCGGCCTGTCGCTGGCCGGATTCGACGACGTGCGCCATCGCGTCGTGTTCACGCTGGAGCTGGACGTCGTCGAGCATCCGGACGGCCGCGTCAGCGCCGCGTTCTCGTATGCGGACGAACTGCTCGATAGCGGTTTCGTCGATGCGCTCGTCGATGTCTATCACGACGAAGTCGCGCGTTTCGCCGGGGCGCCGGAAGCTGTACTCGGCGCGCCCGATACGCATGCCGTTGCGCAAGCGTCGAGCATCGCACCGGTGGAAGGCAATGCTCACGCCGATACGCCGTCGCGTGTGCCGCATGCGGCTGCTGCACTCGCGGCGCTGTGGTCCGACACGTTCGCGACGGCCGCGCCCGAACCCGATGCCGACCTGTTCGAAGCAGGCGCGACCTCGTTCGACGTCGTGCGCTTCGTCGACGCGGCCTGCCGTGCCGGCCACGCGCTGGCGGTTGCCGACGTGTTCGCGTCGCCGACGCTCGCGGCACTCGGTGCGCGGCTCGATGTGCGCACGGAAACGGAGCAGGAGGCGCGCCATGCTGGCTGAAGTGCGTCCGGACGGCTTCACGATGCTCGATACGTACCGCCTCGCGTTCGCGGACGGCCTGTTCGCCGTGCGCGACGGTGCGGAGATCCGTGTCGCGCAGGGCGACGGCATCGGTGCGCAGTTGCTGCGTGCGCAACTGGGCGACGACGGCGCGTTGCGCCTCGTCGCATACAACCATCGCGCGGCGCCGGCCGACCAGCGGCGTGCGCTGCTGGCCGCACTGTCCGCGGCGTTTTCGGACAGCGCGCGA
>NZ_JAAGPP010000335.1:0-1712 GCF_017104975.1 Burkholderia sp. Ac-20344 | reverse complement strand
GGACGATCCGGCGGTGCCGGTTGCAGCCGTTGCGCGGTGACGCGCAAGCAGCGCGTCGACCGCCGCCGGACAGCCGGCGAGCGCATGCAGGATCTGGTGGCGGCCCGTCTCGATCTCGCGGGCGAGCACGATCTCGCCTTCGCGCGTGAGCAGCGGCACCGCCTGCATGCGCCGCATGTAGAGCGCAAGCGGATCGGTCGACGCGCTCGTGCCGCGTGCGAGGTCGCCGAGCATCGCGCGGCCTTCGTCGAGTGCATCGCGATCGACGTCGACAGGCGCCGAACCGGCGAACGGCGCAGGCGCGGCCGGCTCGTCGAGCACGGCGATGCCGATGTCGGCGAGCGCGGCGCGCACGACGTCCAGCGCGTCGGGGCTGTCGCTTTCGGGCGGCAGCGCGTCGACGAGGTCGGCGTGGGTCAGATAACCCTGTTCGCCGGCGAGCGCCAGCAACTGGATGATCGGATCGAGCGGCGTGTCCGCCCGGGGAGTGGGGCGTGTCGTAGTCATGTCGATGGCGGCGTGAGCCGCGCTCCTGTCTGGGCGGGCCGAAGTCCGCCGGTTCCGGGCCGCCGGGTATTCGCGAACGCCCGTCCGCGCCAGCCAGCCTGACATCGTTCAAGTTGAGGGCGTTTGCGCAAACTTCAACGCGAGCGCGGCAGACGGGGCCGCACGCGGCATGCCCGCTCGCCCGTCCGGTGCAGGAAACAAAAAGTAACCGATCATACGCCGCGGAAATCTGCAGGGGACGTAAGCTAGAGTCAGACGCGCGCCTGGCGGCGACGCGCGGATTCTGCCGGAGCAAGACATGACCCCGATTCCTGCCGCGAGGTGCGCGGTATTCGCATTGACGACGTTGACGCTCGGCGGCTGTTATTACACGAGTCCGTATGGCTATGCGCCGTACTACGCGCCGGCGCCGGCCACGCTGACGCAGCGCGAGATCCCCGTCACGCCGGCTACACCAGGCGCCGCTGCGCCGGGCCCGGCTGCAGCGGCGGTCGCGCCGCCCGTGGTCGACCCGGCTCCCGTCTACGTCGCGCCGGCCTATCCGCCGCCGTATCCCTACCCGTATCCGTACTACGCCCCCGCGTATTACCCGGGCTGGTACGGCTGGGGTGCGCCGGCGATCTCGGTCGGCTTCTGGGGCGGCTGGGGCGGCGGCTGGCGCGGACACGGCGGGTACGGGCATCGTCCGTGGGGCGGCGGCCACTGGGGTGGCGGCTGGGGCGGCCATCGGCATTGACCGGCGCGCGGCGGCACCGCGCGGGAGAGCATCATGAGCATGAGGAATACGATCGTTCGCGGCCTGTGCGTCGGCCTGTTCGGCGTGATTGCCGCGCCGGGCATGGCGCAGGCGCAGAGCACCGGCTACACGAATTCGCCGGCCGAACTGTTCGCCGGGCCGGCGCCCGACTATCCGGTCGTCGCACAGATTCCGCCGGGCACCGCGCTGGACGTGTTCGGCTGCCTGAGCGACTACTCGTGGTGCGACGTCGCGCTGCCGGGCGTGCGCGGCTGGATCGACGCGCAACTGATCGACTATCCGTACCAGGGCGGTTACGCGCCGCTGGTCGAATATGGCGCGATCATCGGCGTGCCGATCACCGGGTTTGCGATCGGTGCGTACTGGGATCGCCACTACCGTCACCGGCCGTGGTTCCATGACCGCGAACGGTGGGAGCACCGCGCGGAACCGCGGCTCGGCCCGGGCA
>NZ_JAAGPP010000334.1:0-233 GCF_017104975.1 Burkholderia sp. Ac-20344 | reverse complement strand
AAAAAAAAAAAAAAAAGAAAAGATGGTGTGAACCACAGCAACTAATAAAATAGATAACAGAGATACTTGTCACTATCTTTAGCTCAATAACATTGACACCATCAATGTGCCTTAGTCTTGTACAGTGACTCTCTAAGTTAGTACCAATATAGCAACATATATTGAGTGCACCAGACCCTTGATCACATGTGTATGACTGATTGCACACTAACATACTCACTATCAACGTATCA
>NZ_JAAGPP010000333.1:0-2080 GCF_017104975.1 Burkholderia sp. Ac-20344 | reverse complement strand
CCGCAGGCCGCGACGCAGCCGACGCGCGCGCCTGCGCGGCGTGGTCGCCGGCCGATACGATCAGCACGTCGCCATCGGCCGGCACATCGGGCATCGCGACACAGAGCCGCCACGGCGCCGCGGCCCCCGGCCAGTCGCCGAGCCGCGCGCGAATCCGTTCGGCCGCTTCGGCCAGTTCGTCGGCCGGCGGCCAGAATGCATCGGCAAAACGCGCGCTCATGCGCCGCCCCCGTCCTGGTGCCAGAACGGCATCCCGACGACCGGCGTGCTCGCATGCGCGGTCTCGCGCGCGTCCATCGGCCCGGCGAGATAGGCGGCACGGCCGGCCTCGACGCCCTGCGCAAACGCGCGCGCCATGATCTCGGGGTGCGTGGCCTGCGACACGGCGGTGTTCAGCAACACGCCGTCGAAGCCCCACTCCATCACCTGGCACGCGTGCGACGGCACGCCGAGCCCCGCGTCGACGATCAGCGGCACGTCGGGCAGCCGCTCGCGCAGCACGCGCAGGCCGTACGGGTTCACGACGCCCTTGCCCGTGCCGATCGGCGCGCCCCACGGCATCAGCGCCTCGCAGCCGACGTCGAGCAGGCGCCGGCCGATCACCAGATCCTCGGTGCAATACGGCAGCACCTTGAAACCGTCCTTGGCCAGTTGCGCGGCCGCTTCGATCAGGCCGACCGGGTCGGGCTGCAGCGTGTAGTCGTCGCCGATCAGTTCGAGCTTGATCCAGTCGGTACCGAATACCTCGCGCGCCATGTGTGCGGTCGTCACGGCTTCGGCGACGGTCTGGCAGCCGGCCGTGTTCGGCAGCAGCGGCACCGCGTGGCGCTTGAGCAGGTCGAAGAAGCCGGCTTCGGCCGTGCCGCCCGTCATCTGGCGGCGCAGCGCGACCGTTACCATCCCCGGCCGCGACGCGGCGATCGAATCGGACAGCGACTGCAGCGATGGATAGCGCGACGTGCCGATCAGCACGCGGCTTGCGAAGGTTTCGCCGTACAGCGTCAACGCGTCGGCGGAGGTGAGGGACGTCATGTCGTTTTCCTGGAAGAGCGGGGACGAACCGGCGGCGCTCAGCCGCCCGCGACGGGGTGCACGACGTCGAGCTTGTCGCCCGCCGCGAGTGCGCGCGCCGCGTGCTGCGTGCGCGCGACGAAGTTGCCGTTCAGCGCGACCGCGTACGGCGGCCGCGCGCCGTACGCGGCGAGCGCATCGGACACCGTTGCGCCGTCGGGCAACGTCAGGGTCTGTTGGTTGATCTGGATATCCATGGGGCTTCGTCGAATTCGGTCGGCGGCGCGCGTCAGGCCGGCTGGCGCGCGTCGTTGCGATGATGAAGGAGCGTCGGCCAGCGCGCGGCGTCGCGCCACGCGGCGAACGCGTCGGCATCGACGAACGCGCCGCCGAGCGCGGCTTCGGCGACCGCGACCGCCGCGTGCGCGACTTCCGGCGCGATCATGAAGCCGTGCCGGTACAGGCCGTTGACGGCGAGCGTCGATGCGCCGCCCCAGATCACCGCCGGGCGATGATCGGGCAGCGTCGGCCGGCACTGCGCATTGAGTTCCAGGATGCGCGCCTCGCCGAACGCCGGATGCACGGAGAACGCCGCGCTCAGTAGTTCGAGCGCGGAACGCACGCTGACGGGCGACATGTCCTCGCCCTCCACCTCGGTCGCACCGATCACATAGAGATCGTCCTGCTTCGGCGCGATGTACAGCGGATAGCGCGGATGCAGCAGCCGCACGGGCCGGGTGAGCCCGATGCCGGGCGCGTGCACGCGCGCGACTTCGCCGCGGATGCCGCGCAACGCGGGCAGCGCGGGTTTCGCGCCGAGCCCGCGGCAGTCGATCGTGAAATGCGCGGCGGGCAGGTTCGCATCGTCGATCGTGACGTGCCAGTGCAGGTCGACGCCGCGCTCGGCGAGGCCCGCCGCGAGTGCGCGCAGCGCCTGGCGATTGTCGAGCTGGCCTTCGTTCGGCAGCAGCAGGCCGCGCGCGAAGCGGCCCGCGAGCACCGGCTCGGCCGCATCGACCTGCGCGCCGGCGAGCGTCACGAAACCGCTGTCGAACAGGCCGGCCGGCGA
>NZ_JAAGPP010000332.1:0-1919 GCF_017104975.1 Burkholderia sp. Ac-20344 | reverse complement strand
AGCAGGGACATCAGAAGTTTGCGCATCTTGGGTTTCCTCTTGTCGCTTGTCTTTAGTCTGTTCTGTTACAGCGCGTCTGCGCCTGTCTCCCCGGTGCGAATCCGGATCACCTGTTCGATCGCCGTGACGAAGATCTTGCCGTCGCCGATCTTGCCGGTGCGCGCGGCCCGCTCGATCGCCTCGACCGCCTGGTCGACGAGATCGTCGGACACGGCTGCCTCGATCTTCATCTTCGGCAGGAAATCGACCACGTATTCGGCGCCGCGATACAGCTCGGTATGCCCCTTCTGGCGCCCGAACCCTTTTACCTCCGTCACCGTGATGCCCGAGACGCCAAGCGCCGACAGCGCCTCGCGCGTCTCATCGAGCTTGAACGGCTTGATGATTGCGGTAATGAGTTTCATGAAGTCCTCTCGCTGGGTTGTCCCGTCGAATTGGTTGGAATGTTGTAACGGACTCTTCTCAGCAACTCGCATGCCATGTCGGTTCGAGCACCGCTTCAAAGGGCTCCGTCACGGGGTCGTATCCCCTGATGTAAGGTGCGGAAGCCCGGCCGAATGGCCAACGTGGCCCGGTTTGCTGGCGCGGCGAAAGGATCGTTGCTAGAGTGCACGCACGTCCCGGATCGCCGGGGCATTCACCCATGCGGGCGCCATGCCCGGATTTCGCGCCCCGGGCGCACCATTTCCGGTCATGCGTGCATCATGGGCACGTACGCAACTGAAGATGCACATTTTTTGTGCAAGGAAGGGGAATCACATGAAGCAACCCAGCGACGTTTTCAACGATCTGCAGTCGCGCGTCAGCGATCTGCTGAAAAACTCGCCGGCCAAGGACGTCGAGCGCAACGTGAAGGCCATGCTGTCGCAAGGCTTCTCGAAACTCGATCTCGTCACGCGCGAGGAATTCGACACGCAGGCACAGGTGCTCGCCCGCACCCGCGTGCGCCTCGAGGAACTCGAGAAACGCGTCGCGGAACTCGAGCAGAAGCTCGCCGCGCCGCAAGCCTGACGCCCTACCCGGCCACAAGGTCCGGGCGCGGGCCGCCTCGTGCGGCCTGCGCCCTTCGCCCTGAAGCCCTGAAGCACCGACGTCGCCTCCGCTCTTCGTCGTCCGTCGTTCTCCGCAGTCCCCCGCTCTTCGCTGTTCATCGCTCTTCGCAGCACCCCCGCTCTTCGCAGTCCGTCGTTCCGCAGTCCCTCGTTCTTTTCCCGCGCCACGCCGGCAAGCGCGCACCGATTCCTCCGATTCCCGCGGCATGCGGCCCCGAACGGCCGTCGCCCGTCCGCCTTGTTTACAGGAGCCTCGCCATGTCGCTCGCCGTGGTGCGCAGTCGCGCGCCCGCCTCCGGCCGCGCGCCGGACGTCACCGTCGAAGTCCATCTCGCCAACGGGTTGCCGTCGTTCTCGATCGTCGGCCTGCCCGATCTCGAAGTCCGCGAAAGCCGCGAGCGCGTCCGAGCGGCGCTGCAGAACTGCGGCTTCGAATTCCCGGTGCGGCGCATCACCGTCAACCTCGCGCCGGCCGACCTGCCGAAGGAATCGGGGCGGTTCGACCTGCCGATCGCGCTCGGCATCCTCGCCGCGAACGGCCAGATCCCGGCCGACGCGCTGGCCGGCCGCGAATTCGCGGGCGAGCTGTCGCTGACAGGCGCACTGCGGCCGATGCGCGGTGCGTTCGCGATGGCGTGCGGTGTCGCGCGGGACTGGCAGGCTGCGGAAAGCGGCGCGGCTTCCGGTTTGCGCTCCGGCACGCTTTCCGATTCGGGCCACGGTGGCCAGGGGGCCGGCCCGGAGCCGGGTCCCGCCGCCGCGTCGAACGCGCCCGAGCTGTACCTGCCGCTCGCCAGCGCCGCCGAGGCCGCGCTCGTGCCGGGCGTCACCGTGTTCGGCGCGCCGGACCTGCCCGCGCTGTGCGCA
>NZ_JAAGPP010000331.1:0-2011 GCF_017104975.1 Burkholderia sp. Ac-20344 | reverse complement strand
GCATCGTCCCAGTACAGCTTGCCCGCGTCGTCGATCGACAATGTGACGGATTGCGGCGTGTCGCGCGCGACGCTGGCCGCAACCTTCGGCAGATCGAGCCGGATCGCGTGCGTCATCAGCGGCGCGGTGATGATGAAGATGACGAGCAGCACCAGCATCACGTCGATCAGCGGGGTCATGTTGATCTCCGCCATCGGCGCGGACGTCTTGTGGTGCTCGAGTCCGCCGAATGCCATGGTCGCTCCTCCGGAATGGGCCCGTCAGGCTTCCTGCGCGCACACGAACACGTGCAGGTCGCGCGCGAAGCCGTCGAGCTCCTCGGCGAGCTGCCGCACGAGCCGCCCGAGGATGTTGTAGGCCAGCACCGCAGGAATCGCGACGACGAGCCCGAACGCGGTCATGATCAGCGCCTCGCCGACCGGCCCCGCGACATTCTCGATCTGCGCCTGCCCGCTCGCGGCGATGCTGCCGAGCGCGTGGTAGATGCCCCACACGGTGCCGAGCAGCCCGACGAACGGCGCGGTGCTGCCGATCGACGCGAGCAGCACCTGGCCGAATTCGAGGCGCCGCTGCGAGCGCAGCATCGCGTGCCGCAACGCGCGCAGCACGCGTTCGCTGCGCTCGACGCGCGCGGCCAGAGCGGCCGGGTCGTGGTTGTCGGCCGCATCGCGCGCCGCTTCGGCGAGCGGCACGAACACGCGCTCGCGATCCGCGCCGGCGAGCGCGGCGATGCCCGCGTCGAGCGACGGCGCACGCCAGAACGCGGCGAGCGCGCGCGGCCCCTGCCGCTTCGCGCGGACCAGCAGCCAGGCTTTCATGAGGAGGAAGCACCAGCTGGCGACGGACATCGCCAGCAGCACATAAGCGACGGCATGCGTGATCGCATCGCCGCTTTCGAGGTAGTGGACAACGCCGGTGGGTATCGCCATCGGAGTTTCCCCGTGGTGTCAGCGCAGGCCGAGCACGTCCTGCATGTCGAACAGGCCGGCGCCGCGCGCCGACAGGAAGCGGACCGCGCGCAGCGCGCCCTGCGCATACGACACGCGGCTCGACGACTTGTGCGTGATCTCGATGCGCTCGCCGACTCCGGCGAACAGCACGGTGTGATCGCCGACGATGTCGCCGCCGCGCACCGCGGCGAAGCCGATCGACGACGGATCGCGTTCGCCCGTCACGCCGTGGCGGCCGTACACCGCGCAATCGTCGAGCGAACGCCCGAGCGCGCCGGCGACGGCTTCGCCCATCATCAGCGCGGTGCCCGACGGCGCGTCGACCTTGTGGCGGTGATGCGCCTCGATGATCTCGATGTCGTAGCCGTGCGAGAAATGCTTCGCCGCGAATTCGAGCAGCTTCAGCGTGACGTTCACGCCGACGCTCATGTTCGCCGCGAACACGATGCCGATCTTGCCCGCCGCGGCCTGCAGCCCGGCCTTCTGCTCGGCGGTGAAGCCGGTCGTGCCGATCACGAGCTTCACGTCGTGGCGCAGCGCGGCCTCGATATGGGCCATCGTGCCTTCCGGACGCGTGAAATCGATCAGGTAGTCGGCCTGCGCGAACACGGCGTCGAGGTCGGCGGTCAGCTTGACCCCGGTTTCCTTGCCGAGAAACGCGCCGGCGTCCTGGCCGAGGAACGGCGAATCGGCGCGGTCGAGCGCGCCGACGAGCTGCGCGTCGGCATCGTTGAGAACGGCTTCGATCAGCATCCGGCCCATACGGCCCGATGCGCCGGCAATCGCAATCTTCATGGCTTTCTACACGACAGGTCTAAAGGCGGGCGGCGCATGCCGCCCTGTTTCCGCACGCGGACTTACTGCGCCGGCGCGGTGAGCGGCTGGTTCTGCAGCGTGTCCGAGCCTTGCGGGCCGACTGGCGGCGACGCCTCGTTCGACGCGTTCGGCGGCGGCGGACGATGGAACTGGAACTGCGGCTGGATCGCCGGAACCGCGCCCGGCGGCTGGCCGCCCGGCACCGGCGCACCGCCGGCAGCCTGCGTGGACGGCGTGAACCGGCA
>NZ_JAAGPP010000330.1:0-237 GCF_017104975.1 Burkholderia sp. Ac-20344 | reverse complement strand
TTCTGACGAGTAAGTTACATGAGATGGGAGAGTTCACGTGTGAGAAGGCATATAATGTGGAGATATCGGCAGGTTGTAGGTGATCTGTGGTCACTGTGATGGAAGTAGATGCACGTACACGACGGGAGTGTCCACTACTAGTGAAAGTTAAGATATACACAATATAAGTTCGTGATGATGTTAATTATTTGTTGCATTAGCGAAAGGATCGTTTCGGACGGTGTTTTTTTTTTTTTC
>NZ_JAAGPP010000329.1:0-1843 GCF_017104975.1 Burkholderia sp. Ac-20344 | reverse complement strand
GTTCCACATCGTCTGCGGCAACGCGGCGGCACGCTATGCCGAACAGCTCGGCGCGCGCCTGCCGCCGTCGGGCAGCGGGGCGGCCGCGCAACCGGCCTGATGCGATGAAGCCGGCCTGATCCGCAATGCGGGTTCGGGCCGGCCGGCAACACGAAAACGGCTTGCGATGCGTCGCAGGCCGTTTTTCTTGGGTGCGGGCGATGGCGCGATGCTTGCGTCTGCAGCGCGCGTCACCCGAGCGTTCAGCCGTTCACGGATTCGTCAGCGTGAAGGTCGGCTTCCGGTAGCCGATGCCGGCCCGGTCGAGCTTCGGCAATTCGCGTTGCGTGAGCAGCGTCGCGAAGCCGGCCCAGTCGCGCTGCAGCGCAGCCGTGTCGACGTGATGCGTATCGCCGCGCTTGAAGCGCACGCCGGCCGCATACGGCAGCTCCCAGTCGGCCCGGTGCCACGCGCGCTCGGCCAGCGCGAGCAGCCGCGGATAGGTCATGTATTCGAGGAAGGTGTCGTTGCGCATCACCTCGCCCCACGCCTGCCCCTGCATGCCTTCGATGCGCGGCGCGGGGCCCGTGCCCGTGGCCTCGAACGCGTTGCCGTCACGGTCGCCCATCACTTCGGCGTTCTGCGGCAGGTTCTCGGGCGCGAGCGAGAACACCTTGTACTCGTCCGTCGCGTGCGAGCCCCAGTAGTAGCCGCGCTCGCGCGGGTTGAGCGTGTACGGGAAGTCGAAGTACAGGTAGTCGGGCAGCGCGAGCACGGTCAGGTAGCCCTTGCCGCTCAGGTCGCGCGCGCTGTCCGATGCGCCCCAGAAGATCGTGTCCCACAGCGACACCATCACGTGGCGCGTGCTGAAGTCCTGCGGCCCGTTCGCATGCTTGATGCCGTCCTGCCACGCGGCCATCGTGTCGATCCCGTTCGCGTTGACTGCCGCGCTCACCTGTTGCGCGAAACGCGTCGGCAGCTCGTCGATCGACTTGATCTCGCCACGCTGGAGCAGCGCCGTGCACGCGGGCGAACGCGCCCACGGCTTGTCCTGCGCGGCGAGATCGATGCGCCCCTTGTTCGGGTCGGTGCCGCTCAGCGGCTGGAAGCCCCCGCCGAGGAAGATGTTCTTCGCCTCGTCGCCACCGTAGTGCCAGGTGTGCAGCGGCGCCTGCGCGTCCGCATGCATCGCGGCGATCTCGCGGATCACCTTCGACGCGAAATTGAGCGCGCCCGGCACGCACGGGTTCAGGTCGCTGCGCCGGTCGTAGAACTGCACCGTCGTCAGGTTCGACGTGTCCTGCGGATCGAGCAGCCGGTACGCATTCGCTTCCTGCTCGCGGCCGGCCGCATGCAGCCGCTTGTAACGTGCCTCCATCGTCACGACGGCCGCGCGCGCATGCGCGGGCATGTCGATCTCGGGGATGATCTCGACGAACCGCGCGGCCGCGTAGCGCACGAGCGCCACGTAATCGTCGCGGGTCAGGTAGCCGCCGCCCGAGCGATTGTCCGGGCCGGA
This sequence comes from Burkholderia sp. Ac-20344, assembly GCF_017104975.1. Lineage (NCBI taxonomy): Bacteria > Pseudomonadati > Pseudomonadota > Betaproteobacteria > Burkholderiales > Burkholderiaceae > Burkholderia > Burkholderia sp. Ac-20344. Next base: position 345 of record NZ_JAAGPP010000329.1, on the reverse strand, counting down.
GCCGAGTTGCGGCAGCAGGCAGCGCGTCTCGCTTGGATCGTGGCAGCGGCGCGAGCCGATCTCGGTCAGCTCGGGCAGGCCGGGAATTTCGATGCGCCAGCCTTCGTCGTCGGACAGATGCAGGTGCAGGCGATTGAGCTTGTACGCGCTCATCTGGTCGATCAGGCGGCGCAGCGTCGCCGGGTGCTTGAAGTTGCGCGCGAGATCGACGTGCATCCCGCGATGTGTGAAGCGCGGCGCATCCTCGACGAGCATCGCCGGAATCGGGCCGCCGCCGGCCGGCGCGAGCGAGTAGAGCGTCTGCACGCCGTAGTAGAGGCCGGCGCGATCGTAGCCCTCGATCAA
>NZ_JAAGPP010000029.1:0-62658 GCF_017104975.1 Burkholderia sp. Ac-20344 | reverse complement strand
AGCGGCGCCGGCGGCACGGCGTCGGGCGAACCCGCCATGAAAGGGCGCGCGACCGGGCGTCCGTGGATGCTCAGTCATTGACCGTGCGCCGCGCCGCCCGGCGGCGCGGCGACTCATGCAGGCGTCCCGGGCGGGGCGCTCGCGCAACGAAGGAGGAACAGCAATGCGACATGGTGATATCTCGAGCAGCCGCGACAGCGTCGGCGTCGCGGTCGTCAACTACAAGATGCCGCGGCTGCACACGCGCGCGGAGGTGATCGAGAATGCGAAACGGATCGCCGACATGGTGGTCGGCATGAAGCGTGGACTACCCGGGATGGATCTCGTGATTTTCCCCGAGTATTCGACGCACGGCATCATGTACGACCCGCAGGAGATGTTCGAGACCGCGTCGACGATCCCCGGCGCGGAAACGGAGATCTTCGGCGCCGCCTGCCGGGCGGCGAACGTGTGGGGGGTCTTTTCCCTGACCGGCGAGCGGCACGAGGCTCATCCGCACAAGGCGCCCTACAACACGCTCGTGCTGATCGACAACCACGGCGAGATCGTGCAGAAGTACCGCAAGATCATGCCGTGGACGCCGATCGAGGGCTGGTATCCGGGCGATCGCACGTTCGTGTCGGAGGGGCCGAAGGGAATCAGGATCAGCCTGATCATCTGCGACGACGGCAACTATCCGGAGATCTGGCGCGACTGCGCGATGCAGGGGGCCGAGCTGATCGTCCGTTGCCAGGGCTACATGTATCCGGCCAAGGAGCAGCAGGTGATGGTCGCGAAGGCGATGGCGTGGATGAACAACACGTATGTCGCGGTCGCGAATGCCACCGGCTTCGACGGCGTGTACGCGTATTTCGGCCACTCGGCGATCGTCGGCTTCGACGGACGCACGCTCGGCGAGTGCGGCGAGGAGGAGATGGGCATCCAGTACGCGGAGCTGTCGCTCGGACTGTTGCGCGACGCGCGCCGGAACATGCAGTCGCAGAACCATCTGTACAAGCTGCTGCATCGCGGCTATACGGGCACGATCCACTCCGGTGAAGATGCCGGCGGCGTCGCCGCGTGCCCGTTCAAGTTCTATCGCGACTGGATCGCGGATCCGGAAGGCACACGACGCGCCGTGGAGGCGATCACGCGGGCGACGCCCGGTACGCCGGAATGTCCGATCGACGGGATTCCGTGCGAATCTGCCGGTCAGGCGCGTTAGGCGACGGCGGAGGTGCGGCGCGGCCGAGACGTGACTTGACGACATCGTGCGACCGCGCCTGATCCCGTCACGGTCGTGACGGGCGATGTCGAATGGCGTCGGGGCGTCTACAGGTACCAGTCGAGGGTCTTCAGGATGCCCGTCTCGAAGGTCTCCGTCGGTTTCCATCGAAGTTCGCGCTCGAGTTTGCCCGCGTCGATCGCATAGCGCCGATCGTGACCGGGGCGGTCGGCGACGAAGTGCTTGAGGCGCGCGTGCGGCGCACCCTGCGGCCGACGGACGTCCAGCAACGAGCAGATCAGGTCGACGATGTCGGCGTTGCGCCACTCGTTGCATCCGCCGACGTTGTACGTCTCGCCGGCCGTGCCGTGCCGGATCACGGCATCGATCGCCCGGCAGTGGTCGTCGACGTACAGCCAGTCGCGGACGTTCGCGCCGTCGCCGTAGAGCGGGATGGGGGCGCCGTCGACGCAACTGCGGATCACCGTCGGGATGAACTTCTCGTCGTGCTGGCGCGGGCCGTAGTTGTTCGAGCAGTGGGTCGTCGTGACGGGCAGCCCGTACGTGTGGAAGTACGCTCGCACGAGATGGTCGGAGCCGGCCTTGCTCGCGGAATACGGCGAATTCGGCGCATACGGCGTGGTTTCCGAGAACGGCGGATCCTCCGGCGCGAGCGATCCGTACACCTCGTCCGTGCCGATGTGATGGAAGCGGCGCCGTGCGAGCCCGTCCGCGTCCGGTCCGCTCATCCAGACCGTGCGCGCCGCGTCGAGGAGGGTCCAGGTGCCGACGACGTTCGCGCGGACGAATTCGCCGGGGCCGGTGATCGAACGGTCGACGTGGCTCTCGGCGGCAAAGTGGACGATCGTGTCGATCGCGTGGTCGCGCAGCAGGCTTTCGACCAGGGGCCGGTCGCAGATGTCGCCGAGCACGAACCGGTGGCGGCCGGTGTCTTCCGAGCCCGCGAGATGGTCGAGGCTGCCGGCGTAGGTGAGCAGGTCGAGATTGATGATCCGGACCTGCGGATCCGTCGCGAGCAGGTAGTGGACGAAGTTGGCGCCGATGAACCCGGCGCCGCCGGTGACGAGGACATGTTTCGGTCGATGGCTCATGAGGGTCGTTTCCAGGTATCGAGCACGTCGGCGAGTGCCGGGATCCAGCACGGCGCTTCGATGCCGAAATGCTCGCGAATGCGGGTGCAGTCGAGTGCGGAGTTCGCCGGCCGCGGCGCCGGCAGCGGATAGTCGGCCGTCCGAATCGGACGCACGAGCGGGATGCGATCGACGAGGCCGGCGTGCCGTGCCTGCCGGAAGAGGGTCTCGGCGAAACCGTGCCAGGTCGTGACGGGCGTGCCGCACAGGTGGTAGGTGCCCCAGTGCGTCATGGCCCCCGTGCGATGGCGGTCCGCGATTGCAAGCAGTGCGTCGGCGACCGCGCCGGCGTGCGTCGGCCCTCCGTACTGATCGGCGACGACCGCGAGTTCGTGGCGCTCGCCGGCGACCCGCAGCATCGTGCGCACGAAATTGCCGCCGTGCGCGCCGAACACCCAGGCGATCCGCAGGATCAGGTGTGCACCCGGCAGCCGTTGACGGACCGCCTCCTCTCCTGCCCATTTGGTGTGCCCGTAGACGCCGAGCGGCGCGACGCCCGCCGCTTCGTCGTACGCGCCGTGCGCGCGGCCGTCGAACACATAGTCGGTCGACAGATGCAGCAACGGAATGCCGGCCTCGGCGCATGCGTCGGCGAGCGCCGCCGGCCCGGCGCAATTGGCGCGCCATGCGGCGTCGGGTTCGGTTTCCGCGCGATCGACGGCTGTCCACGCTGCCGCATTGATCACGAGCGTCGCGCGGTGCGTGGCGAGCGCATGGCGGACGGCCTTCGGATCGGCGATGTCGAGCTGCGCGCGGGACAGCCCGATCGCCGGACGCGCAGCCGCGCGCAGCATGAGTTCGCGACCGACCTGGCCGAGCGCGCCGGTCACGACGATCGTCATCGCGGGGCTCCTTGCAGGTCGGGCGATGCCGGCACGCAATCGCGCAGGCTCGGCTGCCGGCGATCCTTGTCGGACAGCTCGAACGGCACGTCGAGCGTCGGCCATTCGATGCCGATGTCGGGGTCATCCCAGCGCACGCCCGCGTCCGACGACGGATCGTAGTACGCGGTGCACTTGTACGCGAAGTCGGCCTCGTCGGACAGCACGCAGAAGCCGTGCGCGAAGCCCGGCGGAATCCACAGCTGGCGATGCGACACGTCGTCGAGCACGGTGCCGAACCAGCGCCCGAGATGAGGCGAACCGGGCCGGATGTCGACCGCGACGTCGTACACGGCGCCGCGCGACACACGCACGAGCTTGCCCTGCGGATTCCGGAACTGGTAATGCAGGCCGCGCAGCACGCCGCGCCGGGAGCGCGAGTGGTTGTCCTGCACGAAGCACGCGTCGACACCCGCGTCGCGCAGCCAGGACGCGCGATAGCTTTCGACGAAGAAGCCCCGCCCGTCGCCGAAGCTCGCCGGTTCGATCAGCAGCACGCCCGGCAGTGCCGTCTCGATGACGGATGTCATGCGGCGATCTCCTTGTTCAGGAGATCGAGCAGGTAGCGGCCATAGCCGCTCTTCGACAGCGCGTGCGCGAGCGTTTCGAGCTGTTGCGAGCCGATCCAGCCGAGCCGGTACGCGATTTCCTCGGGGCAGGCGATCTGCAGCCCCTGGCGCGCCTGCATCACCTGGATGAAATTCGCCGCATCGAGCAGCGACTCGTGGGTACCGGTGTCGAGCCACGCGTAGCCGCGGCCCAGAATCTCGACGTTCAGCTTGCCGTGCGCCAGATACGCGCGATTCAGGTCGGTGATCTCCAGCTCGCCGCGCGCGGACGGACGGACTTCCTTCGCGAGCGACACGACGTCGTTGTCGTAGAAGTAGAGGCCGGTGACCGCATAGTGCGATTTCGGTTCGCGCGGCTTTTCCTCGAGATCGATCGCGCGCCCGTTCGCGTCGAACGACACGACGCCGTAGCGTTCCGGATCGCGGACGTAGTAGCCGAACACCGTCGCGCCCGTCGTGCGCGCGGCGACGCGCTGCAGCAGCGCCGACAGCGCCGGGCCATGATAGATGTTGTCGCCGAGCACGAGCGTCGCCGCGTCGTGTCCGATGAACGACGCGCCGATCACGAACGCCTGCGCGAGCCCGTCCGGGCTCGGCTGCACCGCGTACGAGAAATTCATGCCCCACTGTTCGCCGTCGCCGAGCAGTTGCCGAAACGCGTCGAGATCGCGCGGCGTCGAGATGATCAGGACGTCGCGGATACCGGCCAGCATGATCGTGCTGAGCGGGTAGTAGATCATCGGCTTGTCGTACACCGGCATCAGCTGCTTCGATACCGAATGCGTGAGGGGGTGGAGCCGGGTGCCGGAGCCACCTGCCAGAATCAGTCCCTTACGGCCAGTCGCTGTATGCATGATGTCCTCGCTGTGATGTGGAAGGGCGGCCCGCGTGCGCGTCAACCCGGGTCGATGCGCCGGAACACGATCGCGAAGCCGGCCAGGTAGACGGCTGCGATCACCGCGAAACCGGCCGCGGTCGCGCGGTCCGGGTCGGCGATCGCGTGCAGTACCACCGACGCGATCGCGACGCCGACCAGCGAGCCGATCTGCCGGCTCGCGTTCAGCGATGCGGCGGCGAGATTCGCGTCCGCGGGGCCGGCCGACTGCATGACGGCGAGATTCATCGCGGGAATCGCCTGGCCCGCACCGAAGTTGGCGATGCCGACCGCGATCGCGAGCGTCGTGTAGGACAGCGCCTCGATGCCGGTTAGCGCAGCACTGCCGAGCGTGGCGAGCGCGAGGCCGGCGAGCAGCGTGCCGCGCGGGCCGAGTCGCGCGCTCACGCGGGCGGACGCGAGATTGCCGATGCCGAACATTGCCATCAGCGGAAACAGTTCGAAGCCGGCGCGCAGCGCGCTTGCGCCGCGCGTCTGCTGAAGGTAGAGGCTCAGCAGGAAGATTTCCGCCAGGATGCCGAAATTGATCGCGAGCCCGAGCAGGCTGCCCGCGACGAAGCGCGGGTTGCGCAGCAGCGCGGGCGACAGGATCCGGTTGCGGGCGCGATGTTCGCGCCACACGAATGCGGCGCCTGCAGCGAGCGTCGTGCATGCGCCGGCGACGATGGCGGGCGAGCGCCAGCCGGCGCCCGGCCCCTCGATCAGCGTATAGCTGAGCGCCCCGAGCGCTAGCACGCCGAGCAGATGGCCGAACGTGTTCAACGGGCCGGGATGGCGCGGCGACTGCCCGATATGGCGGCGCGTGAGCCACAGTCCGGCGAGACCGACCGGCAGGTTGACCCAGAAGATTCCGCGCCAGCCGATCGCGTCGACGAGCACGCCGCCGACGCACGGTCCGATCGCCATCGCCGCCGAGACCAGCGAGCCCCAGATGCCGATCATCCGCGTGCGCAGCGGCCCCGCCGGAAACGCCAGCGTGAGCAGGCTGAGCGAGCTCGGCATGAAGAGCGCGGCGCCCACGCCCTGCAGCAGTCGCGCGGCGACGAGCGCGCCGCTCGTTTGCGCCGCCGCGCACAATACCGACGCGGCGACGAACAGCGCGAGCCCGGCGACATAGATCGCGCGCGGGCCGTACCGGTTTGCGAGCGCGCCGCCGAACAGCAACAGCGCGGCGAAGCTGAGCGTATAGGCGTCGACGACCCAGACGAGCGCGGTCAGCGACATGTCGAGACTCGCCTGCATCGCCTTCAGCGCAACGTTCACGATGGTCACGTCGAGCATCGCCATCACGAAACCGCAGGCAAGCGCGACCATCACGAGCGCTGGCGGCGCCGCGGGCGTGCCCGTCGTGCCGGCCGCGGGGGCAGCGTTCGTGCTCATGCCGCGCGCCCGCCGAGATAGAGACGCCGCATCTCGTCGCTGTCGAGCAGCTCGGCCGACGTGCCGGTCAGCGCGACGCGGCCCATCGTCAGCACCACGCCGCGATCGGCGATGCGCAACGCCTCGATCGCGTTCTGTTCGACCATCAGCACCGCGATGTGCTCGGTGTCGCGCATCCGCACGATCGCGTCGAACACCTCGTCGACCATTTTCGGCGACAGGCCGGCCGACGGCTCGTCGAGCAACAGCAACACGGGGCGCGGCATCAGTGCGCGCGCAAGCGACACGATTTGCCGCTCGCCGCCGGACAGCGCGCCCGCGGGCGACCGGTAGCGGCGCCGCAGCACGGGGTATTGCTCGCACAGCTCGTCGATCCGCGTTTCGCGAGGGAACGCGGACATCGCATGGCCGCCAAGCATCAGGTTCTCGCGAACCGTCAGTGCACCGAACACGTTGTCGGTCTGCGGAACGAAGCCGATGTCGTGTTCGCGGACCTTGCGGTGCACGGGGACGCGCGCGATGTCGCGGCCGTGCATCGTGACCGTGCCGGCACGCGGCAGCACGAAGCCGGCGATGGCCTTGAGGAGCGTCGACTTTCCGCATCCGTTCGGGCCGAGGATCGTGACGATGTCGACCGGCCCGACGGAGAGCGAGACGCCGTGCAGGATGTCGATGTCGGGCGTATAGCCGGCGACCAGCTCGCGAACGTCGATCATGAGGCCCCCATCAGACGGCGCGCACGACCCCGGCCCAGGTAGGCATCGAGTACGCGGTGGTTGCTTTCGAGTTCGGCGGGACGGCAGTCGGCGATCGCGGCGCCGCGATCGAGCACGATGCAGCGGTCGCACAGCTCGCGGATGAAATGCATGTCGTGCTCGATCACGACGAGCGTGACGCCCTGTTCGCGGATCCGACGCAGTTCGGCGGCCAGTTCGCCGCGCAGGTTGGGATGAACGCCGGCGGTCGGTTCGTCGAGCAGCAGCAGTTTCGGCTCGGTCATCATCGCGCACGCGATGCCGAGCAGTTTCTTCTGGCCGCCCGAGATCGCCGCGGCGCCGAGTTGCGCGACGTGCGCAAGCTTCAGCTCGTCGAGCAGCGCGGTGGCCCGTGCGCGTGTCTCGGCCTCCAGCGTGCGTGTCGCGCGACTGCGCAGCAACGCCGCGACGGGGCCGTGACGGGCCGACGACGCGGCCATCGCCAGTTCCAGCACCGACATGCGCGCGGGCATCGACGGCAACTGGAACGTACGGCGGATGCCGAGCCGCGCGATCCGGTGCGGCGCAAGCGTGTCGATGCGGCGCCCGGCGAAGCGGATCGCACCGGCCGCGACGGGTGCGAAGCCCGTGATCGCGTTGAGCGCCGTGCTCTTGCCCGAGCCGTTCGGACCGAGCAGTCCGACGATCTCGCCGTCGCCGACGGACAGCGTGAGACCGGACAGCACCGTGTTGTCGCCATAGCGGATCGTGACGCCCTCGAGGTCGAGCAAGGCGCTCATGGCTGCACCTCCAGCCGTTCCGGCACGAGGCCGCGCGGGCGCCACAGCACGCACGCAAGGAGCATCAGGCCGACGAGGCCGAGGCGCACCGCGCCCGCGAGGTCGCTGCCGACGCCGAGCCAGTCCTTCAGAAACGGCGCGAACGCGTAGACCGCCTGCACGATGAGTGCGCCGGCCAGCACGCCGGCGTGGCTGCCGAGTCCGCCGACCATGACGATGGTCCACAACGCGAACGTTTCGGATGCCACCATCGTGTCCGGGCCGACATAGCTGATGTACCAGGTGAGCAGGGCGCCCGCGAACGCCGCGGGCAGCGCGCCTGCGACGCTCGCCCAGGTCTTCAGCGCGACCGGGTCGTAGCCGAAGCAGACGGCGAGCGCGGGTTCCTCGCGCATCACCTTCAGCGCGCGGCCGAAACGGCCGGTGGTCAGCAGCCGGCACGCGGCGTAGGCGATGGCCAGGCCGCCGGCCGCGATGGCGAGGAACGCGAGATCGGCCCATGGCGCGTGCAGCCCGGAAAAGAGCGGCGCGATGCCGCCGATGCCCTGCGCACCGCCCGTCAGCCAGCCTTCGTTCAGCGCGAACGTGCGCAGGATCTCGGCGATCGCGAGCGTCGCGATGCCCCAGTAGTCGGCCGACAGGTGGCGGCCGAGCCGCGCGATCGCGACGGCCAGCACGCTCGCCGCGCCTGCCGCGAGCGCAAGGGCGGCCGGCAGCGGCCAGCCGAGTTGCGACGCGATGCCGGCGGCGTAGGCGCCGAGTCCCGCGAACGCGACGAAGCCGAAATTGACGAGCCCCGCGTAGCCGGCCTGCAGGTTCAGGCCGAGCGCCATCGTCGCGTACAGGCACGCGACGGTCAGCAGATGGACGATGAAGCTAGACACGACGCACCTCCCCGTCGAAGATGCCGTACGGCCGGAACACGAGCACGACGAGCAGGATCGCGAACGACACCGCGCCGACATATTCGACCGGAAAGAACGCGAGCGGCCGGCCCACCAGCCCGCCGAAGTCGACGTCGAGCGCGGTCGTCTCGGCGAGCGCGATCAGGAATGCGCCGGCCGCCGCGCCGAGCGGATTGCCGAGGCCACCGAGAATCGCGGCGGAAAACACCGGAATCAGCAGCCCGTAGCCGAGGTTGACGTGCACGCTCTCGGTCGCACCGAGCATCGTGCCGCCGAGCGCCGCGAGCACGCCGCTGGCAAACGTGATCACGTTGGTCACGCGCTGCGCATCGATGCCCGTCGCAAGTGCGAGCGCGCGATTCGATGCGAGCGCGCGCATCGCGCGGCCGAGGCCGGTGCGATACAGCAGCAGCGCGAACACGGCAAGCGCGACGCCGCCGCACGCGATCGACCCCACCTGCGCGGACGACATCGCGACGCCGCCGAGCACCAGCGGCGGGCGCATCGCCTGCGCGTACTGCAGCGGCCGCGAGCCGGCGGTGCCGAGCATCAGCGCGACGGCGAGCAGCGAGACGGCGAGCGAACCGATCATCGCGACCGCGCTGCCCGAACGCAGCAGCCGCGTGAACACGAACAGGTTCAGGAGGGTCGCGGCAAGGCCGATCAGCACGCACGACACGGCGGTGGCGAGCGCGAACGGCATGCCGATGCGCTCGAGCCCGAGGGTCGCGAACGCGCCGACCATCGCGTACTGGACGTGTGCGATGTTCGGGAAGCGGATCAGCGAATACAGCGTCGACAGGCCGACGGACACCAGCAGCAGGTCGGACGTGCGCATCAGGACATCGATCAGGAATTGCAGCATCGCGAGGCTCCCGGTGGCTACTGGGCGACGACGGATTGCCGGTACACGACCTTCTCGTACGGCTGCGCCGTCCGTTGGCCGTCGGCGTCGAAGGCGATCGTGCCCGTTACGCCGTTGTACGGCTGGCTGGCCGCAAGCTCCGCGCGCACTTTCGCGGGATCGGCCGAGTGCGCGCGGTTGATCGCGGCGGCGGACAGCATCGTCGCGTCGTACGCATAGCTGCCGAACGCCGAGCGCGGCGCCTCGTGGTACGCGGCACGATAGGCGGCCGCGTACGCGGCGGCGCTCCCGCCGAGCGCCGCGACCTCCAGGCCGATCTGCCCCTGCGCGATCTGGGCGGGCGTGTCGCTCGTGCACATCGTCAGGTAGATGCCGTACCACGGGCGCTGGTTGAGGCGCATGTCGAACGCCTGCCGGTTCAGCGTCGCGGCTTCCTGCCCGTACGCGCTGTACACGTAGCCGTCGGGCTGCGCACGCGACGCCTGCTCCAGCTCGCGCCGGTAGGTCGACTGTCCCTCGGTGTAGAGCACCGTCGACACGACCGTGCCGCCGAGCGCCTCGAAACGCTTCGTGAACTCGGTCGCGATGCCCTGGCCGTAGCCGTTGTTCGGTGCGATCAGCGCGACGCGCCGCAGCTTGCGGTCGTACACGTCCTGCGCGGCGAAGCGCGCGGACTGGTCGTCGAGCCCGATCGTGCTGAACGAGCCCGTGCCGATCTTGCGGACCTGCTGGCTCGACGAACCGATGTTGATGTGCACGTCGCCCTGGCGCACGAGGAATTGCCCGACCGGAATCGTCACCGACGACGAAAATTCGCCGAGCACGAGCGGCACGCGCTCGACGGTCGCCAGCTTGCGCGCGGCGTCGAGCGCCGTGTTTGCCGTGCCGCCGGAATCCTCGATCCTCACCTGCAGCTTCTGTCCGAGTACGCCGCCCTGTGCGTTGATTTTCGCCACCGCGAGCTCGATCCCGCGCCGCTGGTCCTCGCCGATCGACGCGCTTGCGCCTGTCAGGGGCAGCACGGCGCCGACGCTGACGTCGGCGCGCGCGGGAAGGGTCGCCCACGCGCCGAGCGCGACGCAGACCCCAAGACACCAGCAACCCAGTTTCATTTTTGTTCTCCTGACTGCGCGTTGAATGGATCGTGAAATACAAAAGTGTCGACAGAATCACAGAACAAAAAACATTGGCAAATACTTTTTTGAGTGATGAGGCCAGGTTCGTAACCGGCATCCTATTCGACAGGAATATGCCTATATTTAGCGCATTAAATGCACAAAATCGGCGACCGTAAACACCGGCTTCGGGCATATGCGCCAGCATGGCGCAGTGTCGAATCTTTTTGAAAAAAGTGTATACAGTGATGAATTTGCATGATTAGAATTCAGGCAACTCGACACGGGAAACGGAGGCGGTGCGATGGAGATCAAGCGCTATGGCGCAGGGGAGCGGATGAGTCAGCTCGTGATGGCGGGCGGGCTCGCGTTCATTGCCGGACAGGTTGCCGACGACACCACGCTCGACGTCGCCGGCCAGACCCGCCAGATCCTCGACAAGATCGACCGGCTGCTCGACGGCGCAGGGCTCGACAAGCGGCGGATCGTGTCCGCGAGCATCTGGCTTGCCGATCACCGGAGCTTTGCCGAGATGAACCGGGTCTGGGACGCATGGGTGCCGAAGGGCGACGCGCCGGCGCGCGCGTGCGTGGAGTCGCCGCTCGCGTTTCCCGAGTACACGGTTGAAATTGCGGCGATCGCCGCGTTCTAGCGGAGGCGAACGATGAGGACGGTCGTGCTCGGGGGCGGCATCGTCGGCGTGACGACCGCGTACTTTCTCGCGAAGGCGGGTGACGAGGTCGTGGTGGTCGACCGGCGCGACGGCGTCGCGCTCGAGACGAGCTTCGCGAACGCGGGACTGATCGCGCCGGGGCATTCCTACACGTGGGCGTCACCGCGGGCGCCGAAGATTCTGCTCAAGTCGCTGTTTTCGGACGGGGAGGCGCTGCGCCTCAAGTGGTCGCCGGACTGGCGGATGTGGGCCTGGTGCCGCCTGTTCCTGCAGAACTGCACGGCGGAGCGCTCGCGCCGGAACACGTCGATCAAGGTGCGGCTGTGCCGTTATGCGCAGCAGCAGCTCCAGTCGGCGACCCGCGACGAGGGGCTCGCATACGACCGGATCAGCAGCGGCCTGCTGTACCTGTACCGGGATTCCGCGTCGTTCGAGCGAGGCGTCGCGAACATGCGGATCCTGTCCGACAACGGCCTGCCGCTCGAGACGCTCGACGCGCGGGCGGTGATCGAGCGCGAGCCTGCGCTCGCCGGCGCGGCGGGCGCCATCGCCGGCGCGATCTACTGTCCGTCCGACGAGAGCGGCGATGCGCATCTGTTCACCCGCGCGCTCGCCGAGCGCTGCCGCGCGCTCGGCGTCGAGTTCCGCTTCGGCGCGACGATCGACGGCGTGCGCGCGAACGCGGACGCGGTGGACTACGTGCAGACGTCGCAGGGCCGCGTGAGCGGCGACCGCTACGTGCTCGCGCTCGGCTCGTACTCGCCGTTCGTCGCGCGCCGGCTCGGCTACCGGTTGCCGATTTATCCGGTGAAGGGCTATTCGGTCACGCTGCCGATCGACGCGCGCCACGAGCCGCCGACGCTCGGCGGTGTCGAGGAAAGCCAGCTCGTCGCGTGGGCGCGGTTCGGCGACCGGCTGCGCCTGACCGCCACCGCCGAATTCAGCGGATACGACACGACCTACACGCCCGCGGACTTCGCGCACATGCTGGCCACCGCGAAGGCGCTGTTTCCGAACGGCGCCGACTACACCCGGCCGTCGTACTGGGCCGGGTTGCGGCCGATGACGCCCGAAGGCACGCCGATCATCGGCGCGACCCGCCATCGCAATCTCTTTCTCAACACCGGGCACGGCCACATGGGCTGGACGATGTCGTGCGGTACGGCGAAGATCGTCGCCGACCTGATCCACGGCCGGCAGCCCGACATCGACATTACCGGGATGACACTGCAATGAGCGAACTTCTTTCGACCCCGGTGCCGCATGACGCCGGCCTGTACGCGCGCTTCGGCTTCTCGCTCGACGCGGGAATCGCGCGTCGCGCGGCGATCGGGCTCGTCGTGCTCGCGACCGACCATACGATCGAATACGAATGGCGGCGCCTCCTCGCGCTCGACGGCGTCGCGTTCTACGAGAGCCGGATCGCGAACTCCGCCGATATCACCGCGGAGACGCTCGCGCGGATGGACGGCGGGATCGCCGCGGCCGTCGAGTTGATCCGTCCGGGCGAGCGCCTCGACGTGGTCGCGTTCGGCTGCACGTCCGCGTCGACGGTGCTCGGCGAGGAGCGCGTGTTCGAGCGGATCCGCGAAGCGCGGCCGGGCGTGGCGTGCACGACGCCGATCACTGCGGCACGGGTCGCGCTGGACGCGCTGGGTGCGCGCGGCGTCGCGCTCCTCACGCCGTACGAGCGCTCGATCAACGAAGCGATGGCGGCCTACCTGCGCGCACGCGGCGTCGACGTCGTGCGGGCGGGCTCGTTCGAGCATCGCGACGACAACGAGGTGGCGCGGATCGACCGCGAGTCGATCGAGCGCGCGGTGCTCGCGCTGGCCGCCGATCCGGCGGTGGACGCGGTATTCGTGTCGTGCACGAGCCTCCGGCTCGTCGACGCGCTCGCGGAGATCGAGGCGCGCGCGGGCAAGCCCGTCCTGTCGAGCAATCACGCGCTCGCGTGGCATGCGCTGCGGCTCGCCGGCGTCGACGATCCGGTGCCGGGCTTCGGACGCCTGCTGATGCGGTGACGCCAGCCGAACGAAAAGCGTCCGCATGCCGACCGATGGCAGATAATGGCGGTCGCTGACGGATCAACGGAGGAGATGAGATGGCAGGGAATTCCGTGCTCGGCGGCCGCGAGACGCTGGCGCCCAAGCGCGCGGGCCTCACGGTCAACGAGATTTACGAGCAGTTGAAGCAGATGGCCGTGTCGTACAAGATCCGGCCGGGCGAGCGGGTCAACGAGCTGGAACTGGCGGAGCGGTTCGACGTCAGCCGCACGCCGATCCGTGAGGCGCTGAACCGTCTCGTCGCCGAGAATCTGCTGGTGTTCGTGCCGAACCGCGGATTCTTCATCCGTGAACTGGAAGGGAAAGACGTGTTCGATCTCTTTGAGCTGCGACGTTCGATCGAGTCGACTGCGGTGATGCTCGCATGCGAGCGGGCGTCCGACAACGACATCAAGACGCTGCGCCGTTTCTGGCGGCAGGTGATGAAGAGCGCATCGCGGATGCCGTCGTCGGAGCTCGTTCTGAAGGACGAACTGTTTCACCTGGAGCTTGCCGCCCTGTCGGGCAATGCGGAGATCGGACGCGTGCTGCAAGGAATCAACGCGCGGATCCACTACGTGCGATGGGTCGACGTCGATCAACGGCGCGACGAGGCCTTCACCGAACATCTGGAGATTCTCGACGCGCTCGCCGCGCGGGACATCGAACGATGCGTTGCGTTGACCGACACGCACATCCGCTGGCGGATGGAGGAAATCACGCGCGTGGTGGAAGCGAGCGTCGTCAAGCTGTACGCGAAATAACCGGCGGTCCCCGGGGCACGCGCGCCCGGCGAGACCCTGCCGACGAGACGCAAGGCAAAGGAGGACGGGCCGCCTGCCAGCCGGTGCGGCGCATCGCCACGCTTTCGTTACGAGGTGCCGTCATGAAACATGGCACGCTGGTCACGCTTTACAAGCCGTCTGCGGCGCAGATCGATCATCTGCTGGGCCTGCCCGCGCACAGTCCGGCCGTCGTCGCAGTCGACAATTCTCCGGCAGTCGATCGCGATCTGCACGCGCGGCTCGCCGCGCACGGCGTCGACGTGGTCGCGAACCACAACCGCGGCGGGATCGCCGGCGCATTCAACGCCGGCGTGGAATTCCTGATCGGCCGCGGCTGCGACGTGTTCTTCATCTTCGATCAGGATTCGACCGTGCCCGCCGATTATTTCGATCGGATGCTCGACGGATGCGCAGGCGTCGGCGATACGCGCTTCCTGGTCGGGCCACGCATCTTCAATCGCAACTTCCAGCGTAACCTGCCGCTTTTCACCGTGCGCCGATGGTCGGCGCGGATCACGCCGATCCGTGACGGCGCGCGCGGCTTGCTGGCGTGCTCGGTGATCATCTCGTCGGGCACCGCGATCTCGCTCGACGCGTATCGCGCGCTTGGCCGGTTCCGCGAGGATTTCTTCATCGACCATGTCGACGCCGAGTACTGCATGCGCGCGCAGGCCAACGGTGTGCCGGTGTGCGTGAACGCCGACGTGTCGCTGCCGCACGAACTGGGCAGTCCGGCCGGCCGGCAGCACTGGCCGCGCGTCGAGATTTTCGATCAGAGCGCGCTGCGCCATTACTACGCGGCCCGCAACTGCATCCTGGTTGCACGCGACTACTGGCGCCGCTATCCGGCAATGCTGCTGATCAACCTGATCACGCTGAAACACGTCGCGTTCGTCCTGCTGCACGCGCGCGACAAGCGGACCAAGCTGCACGCGATTCTGTGCGGCGTGACGGACGGACTGCGCGGCCGGTACGGCCGGGTCTGACCGATTCGCGACGACGTTTCTCGAACGCATTCAGTCATTTATGTATTCCTAAATTAAAAGAGGAAGATAGGATGATTCATGACACACAGGCAACGCGCCGCTACACGGGCGCATTTTCCGTCGCGCCGACCATCTTTACCGAATCGGGCGAACTGGACCTGGAAGGGCAGCTGCGTTGCGTCGATTTCATCATCGACGCAGGCGCCGACGGACTGTGCATCCTCGCGAACTACTCGGAGCAGTTCGCGCTGTCCGACGACGAGCGCGAGCGGCTCACCGGAATGATCCTCGAGCACGTCGCGGGCCGGGTGCCCGTGATCGTGACGACGACCCATTTCAATCCGGTGATCTGCGCGGCACGCAGCCGGGCCGCACAGGCGGCCGGTGCGGCGATGGTGATGATCATGCCGCCGTATCACGGTGCGACGATTCGCTGTGGCGAGGCGGCGATCGGCGCGTTCTTCTCGGAGGTCGCCGATGCGATCGACATCCCGATCATGTACCAGGATGCGCCGATGAGCGGCACGCAGGTGCCGGCATCGTTCCTCGCACGGCTCGCGCGCACGATTCCGAACCTGCGCTATTTCAAGATCGAGGTGCCGCAGTCGGCGGCGAAGCTGCGCGAGCTGATCGCGCTCGGTGGCGATGCGATCGAGGGGCCGTGGGACGGCGAGGAGGCAATCACGCTGCTCGCCGATCTCGACGCGGGCGCGACCGGCAGCATCCTGGGCGGCGGCTATCCGGACGGGCTGCAGCCGATACTGGCTGCCTATCGCGCAGGCCGGCGCGACGAGGCGGTGGCGGGCTACGAGAAGTGGCTGCCGCTCATCAACTATGAAAACCGGCAGGCCGGGCTGCTCGCCTGCAAGGCGCTGATGAAGGAGGGGGGCGTGATCGCGTCGGACGCGCCACGGCGCCCGCTGATGCCGCTGCACCCGGAAACGCGCGCGGGTCTCGTCGAGATCGCGCGACGGCTCGACGCGCTCGTGCTGCGCTGGGCGCGCTGACACGCCCGTATTTTGATTCTTTCCCACCGAGGAACGTCCTGATGAGCATGCCCACGATACGACACATCCGTGCGCTGACCGTGCGCGGCGGCGGCGCCGACTACCACGACCAGGGCGCGGACCACTGGATCGACGATCACATCGCGACCCCGATGGCGCGTTACCCCGAATACCGGCAGAGCCGGCAGTCGTTCGGCATCAACGTGCTCGGGACACTCGTGATCGAGATCGAGGCCAGCGACGGCACGGTCGGCTTCGCGGTGACGACGGGGGGCGAGATCGGCGCGTTCATCGTCGAGCGCCATCTGGCCCGCTTCATCGAGGGGCAGCGCGTGACCGACATCGAGAAGATGTGGGATCAGATGTTCTACGCAACGCTCTATTACGGACGCAAGGGCGTGGTGCTGAACGCGATCTCCGGTGTCGACCTCGCGTTGTGGGACCTGCTCGGCAAGGTGCGCGGCGAGCCGGTGCACCAGTTGCTCGGCGGCAAGGTGCGCGAGGAACTGCAGTTCTATGCGACCGGGGCGCGGCCGGATCTCGCGAAGGAGATGGGGTTCATCGGCGGCAAGCTGCCGTTGCATCACGGTCCGGCCGAAGGTGACGACGGCTTGCGCCGCAACCTCGACGAACTGGCGACGATGCGCGACCGCGTCGGCGCGGATTTCTGGTTGATGCTCGACTGCTGGATGAGCCTCGACGTGCGCTATGCGACCCGGCTCGCGCACGACGCGCGCGCATACGGGCTCAAATGGATCGAGGAGTGCCTGCCGCCCGACGACTACTGGGGCTACGCGCAGTTGCGCCGCGCGGCGCCGCCCGATCTGCTCGTGACGACGGGCGAGCACGAGGCGACCCGCTGGGGCTTCCGGATGCTGCTCGAGATGGGCTGTTGCGACATCATCCAGCCGGACGTCGGCTGGTGCGGCGGCCTGACCGAACTCATCCGCATTTCGGCGCTCGCCGATGCGCACGGCGTGCTCGTGGTGCCGCACGGCTCGTCGGTCTACAGCTATCACTTCGTGACGACGCGGCACAACAGTCCGTTCGCGGAATTCCTGATGATGGCGCCACAGGCGGATCGCGTCGTGCCGATGTTCGATCCGCTGTTGCTCGATGAACCGGTGCCGACGGGCGGACGGATGAAAGTGCCGGATACGCCCGGCTTCGGCGTGCGGCTCAATCCGGCCGTGCGCACCGAGCGGCCGTACACGCACTGAGCCGCCGCGATGAAACTGCTCGAGAACAAGGTCGTCGTCGTCACCGGCGGCTCGCGGGGCATCGGCCGGGCGATCGCGCTCGCGTGCGCACGGCATGGCGCCGACGTCGTCGTCAATTACTGGACCGATCCGTTGTTGCCGGCGCAGTCGGATCACGCACTCGACGCGCTGATCGACGAGATCGGCGCCACCGGCCGGCGCGCGCTCGCGGTGCCGGGCGACATCGCGCGGCCGGACACCGCGGATCACCTGGTCGCGCGGGCCGTCGATGCGTTCGGCCGGATCGACGTGCTGGCGAGCAATGCGGGGATCTGTCCGTTCCACGCGTTCCTCGATCTGCCCGCCGACCTGCTGCGGCGCACGATGGAAGTCAACCTGCACGGTGCGTTCTACATGACCCAGGCGGTCGCGCGCCGCATGGTCGAGCAGGGCGACGGTGGCGCGATCGTCGCCACGAGTTCGATCAGTGCGCTCGTCGGCGGCGCCATGCAAACGCACTACACGCCGACGAAGGCCGGCGTGCACGCGCTGATGCAGTCGTGCGCGGTCGCGCTCGGTCCGCACCGCATTCGTTGCAATTCCGTGCTGCCGGGCACGATTCGCACCGAGATCAACGAAGCGGATCTTGCGGCGCCCGGCAAGGCCGAGTACTTCGAGCGGCGAATTCCGCTCGGCCGCCTCGGCGAGCCCGACGACGTCGCGGACTGCGTGGTGTTCCTCGCGTCGGACCTGGCGCGCTACGTCAATGGCGCCGCGCTTCTTGTCGACGGCGGCCTGTACGTGAACCTGCAATGACGAGGGCCGACATGGAAACGATCGCTTTCCGGATGCGGCTGCATCCGGGGCAGAAGGACGCGTATCGGCGGCGTCACGATACGATCTGGCCGGAACTGGCCGACGCGCTGCGCGCGGCCGGCATCGCAGATTACTGGATCTTCCTCGACGACGAAACCGATTGCCTGTTCGCTGTCTTGAAACGCCCGGCCGGGCACCGGATGGCCGAACTCGCGCAGGCTGACGTGATGCGCCGGTGGTGGGCGTATATGGCCGACCTGATGGCGACGGACGGAGACGGCCGGCCGCTCGAAAAACATCTGGAACCGATGTTCCATCTGGCGTGATGACAAGGAGGCGCCATGCAGGTCGTCGATCCACATGTGCATTTCTGGGATGCCGAGGCGTTGAGCTACGGTTGGCTCGACCGGGCGCAACCGGCCTTCTCCGGGCCGGTGGCGGCGTTGCCGCGCGCGTACGGCCCGGCCGACCTGCGCGCGGACGCAGGCGAGATCGAGATCCTCAAAGTCGTACACGTCGAGGCGATCCATGACGCGTGGACGACGCCGAGCGAGGTCGAATGGCTGCAGGCGCTCGCCGATGCGCCGGCGAGCGGCGGCATGCCCGAGGGCATCGTCGCGGGCGTCGACCTGTCGCGCGCCGACGCGCCAGCGAGGCTCGAAGCGGCCGCCGCGTGTGCGAACGTGCGCGGCATTCGCCAGGTCCTGAACCGTCACGCGAACCCCTGGTACAACTACGTCGATCGCGACTATCTCGACGATCCGGGCTGGCGCGATCATTTCGGGTGGCTCGCGCGGCTCGGGTTGTCGTTCGACCTGCAAATCTATCCGTCCCAGGTCGAGGCTGCGCTGGCGCTGGTCGATGCGCATCCGGACACGGTCTTCATCGTCAATCACGCCGGCATGTTCGTCGATCGCGACAGCGTGAACGGCTATCGTGCGTGGCGCGCCGGGCTGCACGGGCTCGCCCGGCGCGAGAACGTCGTGCTCAAGCTGAGCGGGCTCGCCATGTTCGATCACCGGTGGACGGTCGAGAGCTTCCGGCCCTACGTGCTCGAAGGAATAGACGCGTTCGGCGTCGCGCGATGCATGTTCGCGTCGAACTTTCCGATCGACCGGTTGCATGCCGGCTATCCGGCGCTCTGGCAGGCTTACGCCACTATCGTTGCAGGTGCGAGCGATACGGACAGGCAAGCACTATTCGTTAAGAATGCAGAGCGAATCTATCGAATTTGACCCAGATCGCCACGCGGATCACGTTTGCGCAGCGGGGCAGGCGAGATCAAGCGCAATGCGCGTGAGCGCGGACTGACGTTGCGTCGGGTCGTGCGCGAAGTGACGAGCCTGAAGGCCGCGAAGACGAATGGACAACCCGTTGCGCGGCGGGCGGCCTGCCGCTCGAAGCGAACGCGTGCGTCCCGCGGCTCGGGCCATAAGGGCATTCGCAGCGAAGACGGCCCGCCGAGCTTCAGCCGCCGGATGGCCCGGGCCGGCTGAAGCGCTGCTCGACCACTTCGGTGCCCCATTGCGAGCCCGCGGATTCGCGGGTCAGCGTGAAGCCGAACGACTCGTACAGATGGCGCGCCGAATCCAGGCCCTTGAACGTCCACAGATAGGTTTCGCGAAACCGCTGCGCGTCGACGAAACGCATGGCTTCCGTCATGAGCCGGCGGCCGACGCCCGACCCGCGCAACGCGTCGTTCACGATGAACCATCGCAGGTGCGCGACGCCGGTGGCCGGGTCGCCGTCGATCGCGAGCGACGCGAGTGCTCGCCCGTCTTCCTGGCACAGCCAGAGCGCCTTGCCGTCGGCCGGCAGCGCACCGGCGAACTCGGCCAGCTCGGTCGCCACGCGCTTTTCGAAAAAGGCGCCGAAGCCCCAGTGTTCCGAATAAAAGCGCGCGTGAAGGCTCGCGATATCGCCGATGCAGCCCGGTTGATAGCCTTCGAGGATCGGTGGCGCATCGGGTGCCGCGGCAGGCGCCTTGGCGGCGTTGTCCTGCGCGAGCGCATCGGCATACAACGCGAGTGAGCGCAGCAGCGCCTGCTGGTCGGCGGGCACCATGCGACGCAGCGCATTCGACACCTGATCGGTCGCGAACGTGTCGATTCTTTTCTGGAGCTTTTTTCCGTCGGCGGTCAGGTACAGCTCGGTCGCGCGCGCATCGTCGCTCGACACGCGCCGTTCCACGATACCGGCCGCCTCGAGCCGCGCGAGTTGCCGGCTCGTGTTCGATTTGTCCAGCCGCAGGATGTTGCCCAGATCGCGGGCGTTGATGCCGGGCGCCATTCCGATCTCGAGGATCGCGTGAACGGCCGAAGGCGCCCAGTCGCTGTCGGCCAGCGTCGCGCGCATGAAGCCGAGCTCGCGAACCAGTTTGCGGGAGAAGTCGCGCAGCTCGAGGATGGTCGCGTCGCGAGGCTTGGCGGGAGCGTCGATGAGGTCCATGGCGGGTCCGGAAAGGTTGCGGATCGCAATCAATAATAGTTGCGGGTCGCAACTTGATCAAGGCGAATCTTCATGCGGACGGGGGGGCCGAGGCGGCGCGTCCGGAGGCCGGCGTCGGCGCGGATCGAGGAGGCAGGGTCGGACCGTGAGTGGTACTGGCGCGGATGGCGGAGGGCCGCGAACCGGACGCATACTGGGCGTACCCGGACGGCCTGCCATGCGAGCACGGGCGTCGGCCGGTCATCGATCCGCGGCCGCGGACAACGGAGCTCACCATGAACCATCTGAAGCCGATGACGATTGCGTTGCTTGCCGGATGCGGGATCAGCACCGGCGCGGTGCACGCTGCCGGCAGCATGGACGCGCCGCCCTGCAGCGCGGCGCACGCGGCGGATCAGGGCGGTTTCGCCGCGATGCCGGGCACGTCGGTCCGCAGCTTTTCGACCGCCGGTTGCTCGGGCGCGGTGCTGCAGGGCGAACGGGCCACCGCGACGGTCGACGGCGACCGGGTCGAGTTGCGGGACGGCACCGTCTATGTGAACGGCCGTTCGTACGGCGCCGTCACACCCGCGCAGACGGTCGAATACGAAGCCGCGCACGACCGGCGCACGTTGAAGGTCGACGGGAAGGTCCGCACGCCGGTGCGCTGAGTCCCGGCCCAGGCACGCGGCAACCGCGCCGTGCCTATTCGACCAGCGTCAGCCGGCCGTCGCTGAGCCGCACCTCGCGCCCGATCCACGCCGCATCGACGCGCGGCAGCACCGCCGACGGCTTGCGCAGTTCGCGCAGCAGCGTCGCGCCATGCGACAGCCGGCCGCCCATCCGTGCGATCACGGCGCGCGCGGCCTGGTACTGCGCGTGCCGGCCCGGGTCGAGCGTGTCTTCCAGCAGGATGTCGCGGCCGAGCACGCCCTGCGTGTGGCCCGGATAGATCATGAAGCCGGCCGCCTCGTCGGTGCCTTCGCTGCCGTCCTGCCAGAAGCTGCCGTTGCGTTCGCGGCGCTCGGGATGGGGCGCGAACCACGCGTCGCGGTCGGCGGCCGGCATCGCGTGATGCAGGCGGAAGAACACGCGCATCAGGTTGTCGCGATACCACTCGCGCACCTGCAGATACCAGCCGCGCATGCCGGGTGCGCCGAGCGTGTGGAGCACGCGGACCGGCAATGGCCAGTCGGGAAACGCCTGCAACGGCAGATCGGCGGGCGCGGGCCGCGCGGTGCCCGGATCGGTTTCCCACGGCAGGCGATGCGGGCTGTCGTCGAGCTGGCCGTATGCGGTGGGTGGACGGCCCCACAGTGCGCCGCCGCTGCTGGCCAGCGATGACGCGATGCACAGGTTGCCCTGCACGACGAACACGTAGAAGCGCGTGAACCAGTCGGCCAGTTGCTGGCCGTCGGCGCGTCGTTCGACGAGCGTCGCGAGTTCCTGGTCGAAGCGCTGCAAGCCGCGCTCGAGCGTCGGCAGATGCCCGCGCGCGACGCGCAGCATGCGCCAGAACACCGGCAGCGAACGCAGCAGCCGCAGCGGGCGCCAGCGCAGCGGCGGTGTCGCGCCGCCGATCTCGCCGCTGTAGTTGCCGGCCGACACGCCCCAGTCGGCGAGGCGGGCGAGGAACAGGTCGTTGTTGATGTACGACGCGCCGCCATAGCGCGCGGTGAATGGTTCGTTATCCTGCAGGACGCGTGCATCCCAGCGCGCCATGATGGCCGGAATGCTGCCGGCTGCGCGTCGTTGCGCGTACTCGACCAGCCGGCTGGGCTGCGGCGGCAGGATCTCGGCGATGTTCGCGGCGGTCAGGTGCCGGTGCCAGCCATAGCTGCTGATCGGGCGGTACTGCAGCAGCCACAGCTGCGTGCCGTCCCATGCCCATTCGACATCGCCCGGCACGTAGTGGAACGCGCGCAGCACGCGCTGCAGGAAGCTCCACAGCTGCGTCGCGTCCAGGCCGTGCGCGGTCGGGAACGTGCCGCGCTGCCACGGCGCGCCGAGCCGCGACAGGATCGCGCGTGGCGGGCTGGCCTGCCCGTCGGCGAGCGTTTCGAGGTGGCCTTCCACCCACTCGACTTCGGCCGAGAGGTGCCGCACGAACGCGATGCCCGACAGCAGGGGCGTGATGAAGCGCTGCACGACCGTTTCCTCGAGGCCGCCGTCGAGCAGCTCGGTCACGCGCGCGGCCGCCTGCGAGGCCGGTACGCGCAGGAACGTGGTGTGCAGGCCCGCGTTGGCTGCATCGGCCTGGTCTTCGCCGTGGCTCGACGAGCGGATCGCCCACTCGGCGTCGGGCTGGCTCGCGAGAAAGCCGGGCAGGCGCGGATCGTCGGCGCGAGTCAGCGACAGCGCGGGCGGCACGGGCAGGCCGGCCATCGTGGCGAGCGCCAGGCGCCCGCCCTTGGTGTGCGCGACGAAGCCGGCGTCGCCCGCTTCGAGCCACTGCACGAATGCCGCCGGCGCGTCGATCCACGGGTAGTGTCCCCAGCCGGCCTGCAGCGTGACGGTGAGGTGGGCACGCGCGAGGATCGCCGACCACGCGGCGGCCTGGCGCACGCCGAGCACGTTGTCCTGGTCGCCCCACACGAGTTCGATGCGATCGGTGACCCACTCGAGCAGCGGCAGCGCGGTATCGGCGCGCACGAGATCCCAGTGCGGCAGGAACGCGCGGCAGCGCGCATAGCCGGCGCCCATGCGGCGGTACTGCGCGCGCGTCCAGGTCAGGTTCGAGAACTTGCGGGCGAACAGCGTCGGGTAGCGCGCGAGCAGCCAGTGGATGGTCTTGCGCAGCGGCTTCGGCGCCATCAGTTTCGGCAGGCGCCGCTCCCACAGAAATGCGCCGACGGGCGCGAGCAGCACGTTGCGGCTGAAGTGGCCGGGGCGCCGCTGCAATGCGTGCAGCACCAGCAGCGCATTCACGCCGACCGCCATGATCGCGTGGCCCGGTTCGGTCGCGTCCAGCAGCGCTTGCGCATACGCGGGGAGATCTTCGCAGGGCGGCGCGGGGTTGTCGCCGAAGCCCGGCAGTTCCAGCGGCACGGGCCGGTAATGCCGGAAGCGGGGCAGTGCATCGTCCCACCAGTCGGCCGCGCTGCCGTTGCCGGCGAGGAGGTACAGGATCGGTTTGCTCATGGAGGCGTCGTCGGCGGGCGATCGTCGCGGTGGTGCGCGCCCGGTCGGGGCGGCGCCGTTTGCGGATGCCACGGGTCTTGTTCGTGTTGTCGTGTTCGCGTTGCGCCGGTGCGAGTGGAATGGAGGCGTGGCCCCGCTCGGCTGGATGCTTGATGGTTGCGGGCATTCTACGCGAGAAGACTCGGATGATTACCGCTCCGTCGAACGCGACGCCATTCAGACATCGGTCATGAATGACGGGTGCGGGAAGCCCTGATGCCGGCAATGAAACCGGCTTGCCATGTTCGTCGGGAAAGCGTTTGCTGCCGGCCTTTCAACCGAGCGTCCATTGCGCTTTACGCGTCGGAATCCGCGCCGGCGCGCGGCGTGCGCCCGGTCCAGCGCCGATATGCATGACGGAAGCTGCGCGGCTCGCTGTAGCCGAGACGTTCCGCAATCGCCGCGACCGTCAGCGCGGGGTCGTCGAGCAGCCGCACCGCTTCGTCGCGACGCACATCGTCGAGCAGCGACTGGAACGTGATGCCGTCCTTGTCGAGCCGCCGGCGCAGCGTGCGCTCCGTCAGGTGCAGCGCGTTCGCGAGCGACGTCATCGACTTGAAGCGCGCGAGGTCGCGTGCCATCAGCTCCTTCGCGCGATCGGCGAAGCGCGTGCCGACCGACGCGGCCCACTGCCGTTCGAGCGCCTCGCACTGGCCGTGCAATGCATTGAAGCTGACTTCGTTCGCGAGCAGCGGCATCTCGGTGCCGTTCACCGACGTGAACACGAGCCGGTTGTCGCCCGCATTGAACGCGATCTTGCAGCCGAAGTGGCGCGCGTAGTCGGCGGCATTGCGCGGCGTGCGGCGCGCGAGCTGCACCTGCGCGGGCCAGACCGGCTTGCCGACGAGATCGGACACGATCAGGCGCAGGCTCGACAGGCACATGTCGACCTGGAACACCTCGAGATCGGGCTCGCCGTTGTAGCGGCTGATCGTCACGCTCATGCCGCCTGCGTGCGCATCGATACGCACGTCGAAGTACAGTCCCATGAACAGCGGAAACTGCCCCATGCACCGGAATGCCTGCATCACCGAGCCGCTGATCAGCATCGCGTAGCCGGCGAGGCCGAGCGTCGACACGTGCAGCCGCGCACCGATCGACAGTCCGATCGACGGCACGCCGCTGCGCTGCAGCAGGTTGCGGAAGCAGCGCTGCTCCTGGCCGCGATTCACGTGCAGGTTCGGCGACGCGACTTCGTTCGCACCGAGCCCCGTGCCTTCGAGCAGCGCGGCACCGTCGATATGCCGCACGCGGCACTCGTCCAGCGCGACCGCGATCGCGTGGACGGTGGCGGGGATGTCCTCCTGGCGCCCGGCCGGGCGCGCGAGGCCGAGCGACGAACGCAGGCTGCGCTCGGCCCGGCTCTGGTTTCGATGGGATCGGCTGTCCATGGTGCTGACGGGGCGACGGGGTCGCGTAGAACATAGCCGGAATGTCCGAAAAACGCCAGTGCGGCACAGCACCATGCATGACTCGCCAGCGCGACGCGCGGCGACGTGTCCGGAAATATCCTCTGATTACGTCCGCTTTTCTCATTCGTGGCCGATTTTTTGGCGCACCACACTTTCTTCCAGTCGTGCGCCGCCGGCCGCGCCGGGCGAACGAGTGTTGAAGCCGTGAACGCCACCCACGTGAGGACAGCATGGACAACGACAGCCCTGGTCGATACGCATCGGCCGTCGCGACGCATGACATCGACGGGATAAACGCGATGCGCAACGATGCGCACGAACGCCGCAAGCCGCACCTGCTCGGACTCGCGACGCTCGTGATCTTCGGCCTCGCGTACATGCTGCCGATGACGGTGTTCACGACCTACGGGCTTGTCACGAGCGAGACGAATGGGCACCTGACGGCCGCGTATGCGGTCACGCTGGTCGCGATGCTGTTCACCGCGCGCAGCTATGGCCACATGGCGCGGCTGATGCCGAGCGCCGGGTCCGCTTATACATTCGCGAGCCGCAACTTCGGCACGTCGGCCGGCTTCATGGTCGGCTGGGCACTGCTGATGGACTACCTGTTCATCCCGATGATCAGCTACCTCGCGATCGGCATCTACATGAAGCAGATTTTTCCGGCGGTACCGGCCAGCGTGTGGATCGTCGGCAGCATCGCACTGATCACCGGCCTGAACATCGTCGGCATCCGGCTCGTCAATCGCGTGAACCTGATCCTGATCGCGAGCCAGCTCGTGTTCATCGCGATCTTCGTCGTCGCATCGGCGCGCGTCGTGGCCGGCGAAGGGCTGTCGTTGGCCGTCGCGCTGCCGTCGTCGGGCGATGCGCACGCGATCTTCGCCGGGTCCGCGATCCTGTGCCTGTCGTTCCTCGGCTTCGATGCGGTCACCACGCTGTCGGAGGAAACGCGCGAGCCGAAGCGCACGGTGCCGCGTGCGATCCTGCTCTGCACGCTGGCGAGCGGCGTGCTGTTCATGCTGGTCGCGTACGTCGGGCAAGTGGTGTTCCCCGACTGGCACGCATTCAAGGATCTCGATTCGGCCAGCCTCGACCTGATGCGGCGCATCGGCGGCGGCACGCTGTCGGCGTTCTTCGTCGCGGTATACGTGGCCGGCTGTTTCGCGAGCGCGATGGCCGGGCAGGCGAGCGTGACGCGCGTGCTGTTCGCGATGGGCCGCGACCGGGTGCTGCCCGAGCGCGTCTTCGGCCACCTGCATGCGCGGCTGCGCACGCCGGTGCGCGCGACGCTCGCGGTCGGCGTCGTGTCGCTGTCCGCGTTGTTCATCACGCTCGATCTCGCGTCGACGATGATCAGCTTCGGCGCGCTCGTCGCGTTCGCGATCGTGAATTTGTGCGTGATGCGCAGCTATCTGTGCCGCCCCGAGCATCGTCGTTTAGCGGGCTGGATCACGTTCGGCGTGATGCCGGCGCTCGGCTTCGCGATGAACGTGTGGCTCTGGTCGGGGCTGTCGCGCCAGACGTTCTACGTCGGCATCGGCTGGCTCGTGCTCGGACTCTGCCAGCTCGTGTGGCTGACGCGCGGCTTCACGCGCCCGGCGCCGACGCTGTCGATGAATTGAATGACCGGTGGTCGACTGCCGGCCGCCGGCGCTGAAACCCTGAAGGAGGAATCATCCATGAACGCTGTTGACGTCAATCTCGATGCGGACCTGCAGGCGCTCGGCAAGCGCCACCTGCTGATGCATTTCACGCACGCCGATGCGTATCGCGACCACGCGCTGACCGTGTTCGACCGCGGCGAAGGCTGCTGGCTCGTCGACCGCAACGGCAAGCGTTACTTCGATGCGCTGGCCGGGCTGTACTGCGTGCAGGTCGGCTACAGCCACGGCGCGGAAATCGGCGACGCGATCCGCGAGCAGATGGTGCGGCTGCCGTTCGCGACCAACTGGGGTGTCGGCCACGAGCCGGCGATCAAGCTCGCGCACCAGCTCGCGACGCTCGCGCCCGAGGGCCTGAACCGCGTGTTCTTCACGTCGAGCGGCTCGGAGTCGAACGAATCGGCGATCAAGCTGGTGCGCCAGTATCACCAGTCGCGCGGCGAGCCGCAGCGGCGCAAGTTCATCGCGCGGCGCGTCGCGTATCACGGCACGTCGTTCGGCGCGCTCGCGCTGAACGGGATGACGAACTTCCGCAAGCATTTCGAGCCGCTGATGTCGGGCGTGCGGCACGTGGGCAACACGAAGCGCTACGGCCGTCCGGCGGGCGAGACGGAAGCGCAGTTCACGCGCTATCTGCTTGACGAGATCGAATCGCTGATCGTGCAGGAAGGGCCGGATACCGTCGCCGCGATCGTCGTCGAGCCGCTGCAGAACGCGGGCGGCAGCCTGACGCCGCCGGCCGGCTACGCGGCCGGGCTGCGCGACATCTGCGACCGGCACGGCGTGCTGCTCGTCGCGGACGAGGTGATCTGCGGGTTCGGCCGGCTCGGCGAATATTTCGGCTCCGCGCGCTACGGGCTGAAGCCGGACATCATCACGTTCGCGAAAGGCATCGCGTCGGGCTACGTGCCGCTCGGCGGCGTGATCGCGAGCGACGCGGTCGTCGACACGGTGCTCGACGGCCCGCAGCAGATGTTCCTGCACGGTGCGACGTACGGCGGCCACCCGGTCGCGTGCACGGCCGCGCTCGCGAACCTCGCGATCATGGCGCGCGAAGGCGTGCTCGAGAACGTGCGCAGCAACGAAGCGATATTCCGCCAGACGCTCGACGGCCTGCTCGAACTGCCGTGCGTCGGCGACGTACGCGGCGACGGCTACCACTACTCGCTCGAACTCGTGACCGACAAGGCCGCGCGCCGCTGGGCGGCCGGCATCGGCGCGCAGGCGTTCGTGTCGACGCTGCTCGCGCCCGCGATCTTCGACGCAGGGCTGCTGTGCCGCGCGGGCGTCGATCATGAAGGCACGCCGATCGTGCAGTTCTCGCCGCCGCTCGTGATGTCGCGCGACGAGATCGTGTGGTTCGTCGCGCAGATCCGCGACATCCTCGTCAGCACCTATGCGCGCGCGACGCGCTGAGCGCGGCGTCCTTCATTTCAGGAGCATTCGATGCGAACGTCACATCAGTCCTATATCGACGGCCAGTGGCTCGATCCGGCCGACGCGCAATCGATCGACGTGATCGACCCGAGCACGGCGCGGCCGTATGCGCAGCTCAGCATCGGCGGCGCGGCCGACGTCGACCGCGCGGTCGGCGCGGCGAAGCAGGCCTTCGACACGTATTCGCGCTGGTGCGTGGACGAGCGGGCCGCACTGATGCGGCGCGTGCTCGAGATCTACCAGCGCCGCTACGAGGAGGTCGCGCAGACGATCAGCCAGGAGATGGGCGCACCGATCGCATTCGCGCGTGCGATGCAGGCCGCGGTCGGCACCGCGCACCTCGAGCAGACGATCCGCGCGCTGCAGTCGTTCCGCTTCAGCACGCAGACCGATTCGCTGCTGGTGTCGCACGAGCCGATCGGCGTGTGTGCGCTGATCACGCCGTGGAACTGGCCGATCAACCAGATCGTGTGCAAGGTCGCGCCGGCGCTCGCAGCCGGCTGCACGATGGTGCTCAAGCCGAGCGAGATCGCACCGTTCAGCGCGATCCTGTTCGCGGAGATCCTGCACGAAGCCGGCGTGCCGCCCGGCGTGTTCAACCTCGTGCACGGCTACGGGCATGAAGTGGGCGACGCGCTGTCGCGGCATCCGGATGTCGACATGGTGTCGTTCACCGGATCGACGCGCGCGGGCGTCGAGGTCGCGAAGGCGGCCGCCGATACCGTGAAGCGCGTGCACCAGGAACTCGGCAGCAAGAGCCCGAACCTGATCCTGCCCGACGCCGACATCGACGATGCGGTCACGCGCGGCGTGCGCAGCTGCTTCGGCAACAGCGGCCAGTCGTGCAATGCGCCGACACGCATGCTCGTGCATGCGGACCATCTCGCGCTGGCGGAGCAGGCCGCACGCCGGGAGGCGGAGCGCACGATCGTCGGCGATCCGCGTTCGACGGAAACCGGCATCGGGCCGGTGGTCAGCCGCACGCAGTTCGACCGCATCCAGCACTTCATCCGGCTCGGGATCGAAGAGGGCGCGACGCTCGTTGCCGGCGGCCCGGGGCGGCCGGACGGGCTCGGCGACGGGTTCTACGTGCGGCCGACGGTATTCTCGAACGTCACGCCGGACATGACGATCGCGCGCGAGGAGATCTTCGGGCCGGTGCTCGCGATCATGACCTACCGCACCGAGGACGAGGCCGTCGCGCTCGCGAACGATTCGGTCTACGGGCTCGCGGCCTACGTGCAGTCGAAGGATCCCGAACGGGCGCGCAGGGTGGCGGCGCGGCTGCGGGTCGGCAATGTCCACATCAACTACCCGCCGTGGAATCCGGCCGCGCCGTTCGGCGGCTACAAGCGCTCGGGCAACGGCCGCGAGTATGCGGAGTTCGGCCTCGTCGAGTATCTGGAGACGAAGGGGACGACGGGGTACGCGTGAGCGTCCGGGAGATGACGATCCCGGTCGCCCGGGGAAAGCGGGACGCGGATGCGTACTCGCCGGCAATCAGTCCTCGTCGGGATCCGTCGCGCCTGCATCGGATCCCGCAACGGGCGCGGCGGCCCGCCTGCGGATCTCGGAATCGAGGATCAAGCGCCCGCGCAGCTTGCCCTTCATCCGCTTCACATGCTTGGGCGCCTCGGTCATGTGCTCGACCATCAGCGCCCGGACGCGCTCGGCGTCGCGCTCGCGCGCGGCCTGCAGGATCGCCTTGTGGATCGACACGTTCGCTTCGCCGAAGCGCTTGTGCTCGACGAGCGGCGTATCGTTCCGGAACTCGATCAGCTGCCGGATCATCTCGTTGATCAGCTCGCAGCTGAAGCGCAGGAACGGGTTCGGGTTCGCGGCCGCGAGGATGTCGTGGAACGTCGTGTCTTCCTGCCGCTGGCGCAGTATGTGCCCGCGATCGCGTACGCCCGACGAGCCGTCGCAGCACGCGATGTTCGCCTCCAGCGCCGCGAAGTCGCGCTCGCTCAGGTGCGGCACGGCGCCGGCCGCCAGCTCGGGTTCGAGCAGCTTGCGCACGGTGTAGATGTCGTCGATCGTCACGTCCTTGAAGAACAGGTAGTTCTGCAGGAGCTGCAGCGTGCGGTCGAGCGGCACCTCGACGACCATCCCGCCGCCCGTCGGCCCCGTCGTGACCTTGATGAGCCCCTGCACCTCGAGCGACTTCAGCGCCTCGCGGATCGTGCTCTTGCTCACGGCATAGAGCTGCTGCAGCTCGGCTTCGCGCGGCAGGCGGTCGCCCGGCTTCAGGTCCTTCTCGGTGATCAGCCGCTTGATCTCCTCGGCGACGAGATCGGCCCGCTTCGGCTGCTTGATTTCGACCGCGAGGCCCGCCCTGGCTCGGTCCATGACCATCTTCACGACTCCTTTGTCTGACTGCGCGCCGCGTCGTCGTCGACGATCCGTTCCGGCGTGGGTAGGGAATTTTGCCTGATTGACACCAATTTTGATCAACTCTAGCATCAGGTTCATTCTATTTATCATGATAAATAGGATCAACCGGCGGCGCGCATCCTGCAGGGCGTGGGCACGGTTTGGCAGTCGGTCGCATCGCGTGTGTCCCCCTTTATCAGGAGCGTCAACTTGAATCGCCGAGAACTGTTGAAACTGGCCGCGCTGTCGGCCGTGCCGGGTGCGCTCGGCAGCATGTCGTCCCGTGCCGCGTTCGCGCAGGGTTCATCCATCCAGCTGGCGTGCCCGGTGCCGATGTCGGGGCCGTTCGCCGCCAACGGCAAGTACGCCGATCTCGGCATGCAGCTCGTCGTCCAGCAATACGGCAAGGTGCTCGGCGCGCCGCTCGCCTACACGGCGCTCGACACCGAGGGCAAGCCCGCGACCGCCGTGCGGCGCGTGCAGGAGATCGCGCAGCAGAAGGGCGTGCGTTTCTTCGCGGGCGGCATCCTGTCGTCCGAATCGCTGGCGATGGGCAAGGAAGTCCAGAAGGCGGGCGGCGTGTTCATCACGACGGCCGGCGCGGACGAGATCACCGGCAAGGACTGCAATGCCGCGACGTTCCGCTGGTCGGTGCCGACCTTCGGCGCGATCGAGCAGACGGTGCGCCCGTTGACCCAGATGCTGCCGAAGGCGAAGCGCTGGTACACGATCACGCCGCAATACGTATTCGGCGACGGCCTGCTGTCGGCCGCGAAGGCGGTCTTCAAGGAGAAGGGCATCGAGCATGTCGGCAACAGCTACCACTCGCTTGCCGAGAAGGAGTTCAGCGGCTACCTGACGAACGCGGCGGCCGCGCAGCCGGACGTGCTGCTGATCCTGAACTTCGGCTCGCAGTCGTCGGACACGCTGCGCCAGGCCGTCAGCTTCGGGATGAAGCGCAACTGCACGATCCTGCTCGCGTGGGCGTCGGGCCTCGAGCAGTTCGAGGCGCTCGGGCCCGACATCTGCGACGGCGTGTATTTCGGCGCGCAGTACTGGCACGGCATCGATTCGCCGCTGAACCGCGACCTCGTGAAGCGCGCGAACGCCGCGTTCAAGGCGAACCCGAACTACAGCCTCGCGGGTTCGTACATCTGCTCGAAGATCCTGGTCGACGCGATGGTGAAGGCCGGCAGCGCCGATCCGAAGAAGGTCGTCGCGGCGATGGAGGGCATGAAGTACGACGGCCTCACGGGCCCGGAGGAAATCCGCAAGGGCGACCACCAGGTGCTGAAGAACTACTACCTGCTGAAGGGCAAGCCGAAGAGCCGGATGAAGAACGCGGACGACTACGCCGACATCGTCAGCTCGGGCCAGTCGTTCCTGCCGGTCGACAAGACGAACTGCAAGCTCGCGTGACGCAGTGCATGCGTCCGCGGCCGTCGTGCGCCGCGGACGTCCGTTACCTTCCTTTCTGACACGGAAGCCATGAACGTCTATCTGCTGCAGATCGTCAACGGCATCGGCGTGGGCATGCTGTATTTCCTGCTCGCCGTCGGCCTGTCGATCGTGTTCGGCCTGCTGCGCTTCGTGAATTTCGCTCACGGCGCGTTCTACCTGCTCGGCGCGTATCTCTGCTACCAGGCGCTGCAATGGTCGGCGAATTTCTGGGTCGCGCTCGCGGTCGTGCCGCTCGTCGTCGGCGCGTTCGCGTGGAGCGTCGAAAAGCTCGTGCTGCGTCACGTGTACGCGCAGCAGCACGAATTCCACATCCTCGCGACGGTCGGGCTCGCGCTCGTGCTGCAGGAGTGCGCGATCCTCGCCTGGGGCCCGCTCGGCGACAACGTGCCGCCGCCCGACGCGCTGAACGGCGTCGTGATCTGGGGCGGCTTCGTCTACCCGAAATACCGGCTGTTCGTGATCGCGTTCACGGCCGTGCTCGCCGCGCTGCTGTGGTGGGTGCTCGAAGGCACGCGGCTCGGCAGCACGGTGCGCGCGGGCAGCGAATCGTCGGAGATGGTGTCGCTGCTCGGCATCAACGTGACGCGCGTGTTCAGCCTCGTGTTCGCGCTCGGCGCGGCGACGGCGGCGCTCGCGGGCGTGCTCGCCGCGCCGATCCGCGGCGTCGATCCGTTCATGGGCATCGAGGCGCTCGGCGTCGCGTTCGTCGTGGTCGTCGTCGGCGGGATGGGGAATTTTCTCGGGGCGCTGGTCGGCGGGCTGCTGGTCGGCATCGTGCAGAGCCTGATGAGCACGCTGTGGCCGGAAGGCGCGCGGCTGATGATCTATGTCGCGATGGCGGCCGTGCTGCTGCTGCGTCCGAACGGGTTGCTGGGGAGGGCTGCATGATCGAATCGTCGAAACCGCTGCCGCCCGGGACGGCGGCCTCGTCACGCCCGCAGCCGTGGCGCGCCGCACTGCGGCGGCCGGAAGGGTGGCTCGCGGTGGCCGTCGTGTGCGTGCTGCCGGTCGCGCTGAGCTCGGGCTCGCTCGCGACCGAAGTGCTGGTGTTCGCGCTCGCCGCGCTCGGCTGCAACCTGCTGCTCGGCTACACGGGGCTGCTGTCGTTCGGGCAGGGCATCTTCTTCGGGCTCGGCAGCTACGCGGCGGGGCGGGTGCTGACGCACGGCGTCGCATCGGTGACTGCCGCGCTGGTCGCGGCCACCGTGCTCGGTGCGGTCGCGGCCGCGCTCGTCGGCTGGTTCTCGATCCGGCAGCGCGGCACTTACTTCGTGATGCTGACGCTCGCGTTCGGGCAGCTGTTCTACTTTCTCGCCTACACGACGCCGGACGTCACGGGCGGCGACAACGGGCTGCTCGACATCCCGCGCCCCGCGCTGTCCATGTTCGGGCACCCGCTCGTTTCACTCGATTCGCCGTGGCGCTACTACGGCTTCGTCGCGGTGCTGTTCGTCGCGGTGTTCTGGCTGCTGTTGCGCGTGTCGCGCTCGGTGTTCGGCCGTACGCTGCTCGCGATCCGCGACAACGAGGCGCGTGCGGCGGCGGCCGGCTACGACGTGAAGCGCTTCAAGCTCGCGGCGTTCGTGATCTCGGGTGCGGTCACGGGTTTCGCGGGTGCGCTGCACGCGTTGATGACGGGCATCGCGCCGCTGTCGAACATCGACTATCACACGAGCGAGATGATCCTCGTGATGACGGTGATCGGCGGCACGGGCAACCTGTTCGCGTCGGTGCTCGGCGCGGCGTTCTACGTGCTGTTCGCGGACTGGCTGTCGACGCTGTGGCCGCGCTGGCTGCTGCTGCTCGGCCTCGTGCTGATCGCGGTCAGCCTGTTCATGCAGCGCGGGTTGTGGGGATTGGGTGAACGCGTCGCGGCGTCGCTGCGGCGCGGCGGACGCACGGAAGCGACGACCGGGGAGCGGCAATGAGCGAAGCGATTCTCGAAGCGCGCGGCATCGTCAAGCGCTACGGCAAGTTCACGGCGCTGGGCGGTGTCGATCTGCGGATCATGCCGCGCACCGTGCATTCGGTGATCGGGCCGAACGGCGCGGGCAAGACGACGCTGTTCCATACGCTGACGGGCACGTTGCCGATCACGTCGGGCTCGATCCTGTTCGACGGTCACGACGTGTCGCGCGAGCCCGATCACAAGCGCGTGCGGCGCGGCATCGCGCGCTCGTTCCAGGTGACGAGCCTGTTTCCGAACCTGAGCGTGCGCGAGAACCTGCGCGTCGCCGCGCAGGGCGTCGAATCGCGGCGCGCGCTGAATCCGTGGACGCCGCCGCGCGGTGCGCTTGCGCACGACGGCATCGTCGACGACGTGCTCGAGCGGCTCGGCCTGCAGCGCTTCGCCGATACGGCGGCCGGCGTGCTGTCGCACGGCCAGCAGCGCCGGCTCGAAGTCGGGATGGCGCTGGCGGCGCGGCCGCGCGCGATCTTTCTCGACGAGCCGACGTCGGGCATGGGGATCGACGATCTCGACGACATGAAGGCGCTGATCCGCGGCCTGCGCGACGACTACACGGTCGTGCTGATCGAACACAACATGGGCATCGTGATGGACATCTCGGACACGATCACGGTGATGCAGCAGGGCCGCGTGCTGGTCGAAGGCAAGCCGGATGCGATTCGCGGCGACGAGCGCGTGCGCAGCGCGTATCTCGGCAACATGATCACGGGAGGCCGCGCATGATGCTCGACGTGAAGGAAGTCCATGCCTGCTACGGCAAGAGCCACATCCTGCAGGGCGTTTCGCTGAATGTGAACGAAGGCGAGACGGTGACGCTGCTCGGCCGCAACGGCGCGGGCAAGTCGACGACGCTCAAGACGATCGCGGGCGTCGTCGCGCCGACCGGCGGCACGGTGACGTTCGCGGGCCGGCCGGTGTCCGGGCAGCCCGCGCACCGGATCGCCGCGCGCGGCCTGTGCTTCGTGCCCGAGCATCGCGGGATTTTCCGCCTGCTGACGGTCGAGGAGAACCTGCGGCTCGGCGCGCGCCGCGATTCACCGTGGCAGCTCGACGACATCTACCGGATCTTCCCGCGCCTGAAGGAGCGCCGCCGCAACGGCGGCGCGCAGCTGTCGGGCGGCGAGCAGCAGATGCTCGCGATCGGCCGCGCGTTGATGAACCACCCGCGGCTCTTGATGCTCGACGAGCCGGTCGAAGGGCTCGCGCCGGTGATCGTCGAGGAGATCGTCGCGCAGCTGAAGCAGATCAAGGCGGCCGGCGTCGCGATCCTGCTCGTCGAACAGAACCTCGAAGTGTGCACGCAGCTCGCCGACCGCCACTTCGTGATCGAACAGGGCGTGATCGTCTACGAAGGCAGCAACGCGGCGTTCGTGGCCGACCACGAGGTGAAGGACCGTTACCTGGGCGTCGGCGTCGCGTAAGCGCCGCGCCCTTTCATTGCGAGGAATTCCATCGATGCAAGTTCAGGATTCGACACCGGGCGTCGCGGCGTCCGGCTTGCGCGTCGACGGCGCGCGGCTGTGGGACAGCCTGATGCGTCTCGCGCGGATCGGCGCGACCGACAAGGGGGGCGTGTGCCGCCTCGCGCTCACCGAACTCGATCGCGAGGCGCGCGACCTGTTCACCGCATGGGCGAAGGAAATTGGCTGCACGGTGCGCGTCGACGCGATCGGCAACATCTTCGCGCGGCGCGCGGGCGAACGCGACGACCTGCCGCCCGTGACGACGGGCAGCCATATCGACACGCAGCCGACCGGCGGCAAGTTCGACGGCAACTACGGCGTGCTCGCGGGTCTCGAAGTGCTGCGCACGCTCGACGACGCGGGCGTGCGCACGCAGGCGCCGCTCGAGGTCGCGGTGTGGACCAACGAGGAAGGCTCGCGCTTCGTGCCCGTGATGATGGGCTCCGGCGTGTTCGCGGGCGCGTTCACGCTCGACCATGCGCTCGCGCAGTGCGACCGCGACGGCGTGTCGGTGCGCGACGCGCTGGTGGCGATCGGCTATGCGGGCGATGCGAACGACGGGCGCGGCGCGCATCCGGTCGGCGCGTATTTCGAAGCGCATATCGAGCAGGGCCCGGTGCTGGAGGCGCACGACACGACGATCGGCGTGGTCGAGGGTGCACTCGGGCAGCGCTGGTATGACGTGACCGTGCACGGCATGGAGGCGCACGCCGGCCCGACGCCGATGGCGCTGCGGCGCGACGCGCTGCTCGTCGCGTCCGATCTCGTGCGCAAGGTGAACGCGATCGCGTGCGCGCACCCGCCGCACGGGCGCGGCACGGTCGGCTGGGTCGACGTGCACCCGAATTCGCGCAACGTGATTCCGGGCCGCGTGACGCTGACCGTCGACCTGCGCGCGGCCGACGATGCGACGCTGGCGGCGATGGATGCCGAACTGCGTGCGGCGTGCACCGACCTGGGCGCAGCGGCCGGCATGCCGATCGACGTCGAGCAGGTCGTGTACTTCCCGCCGCAGCCGTTCGACGCGACGCTGGTCGAGCAGGTTCGCGCGGGCGCGAGCGCGCTCGGGCTGTCGTCGATGAACGTGATCAGCGGGGCGGGCCACGACGCCGTGTATCTCGCGCGCGTCGCGCCGGCCGCGATGATCTTCGTGCCGTGCAAGGACGGGATCAGCCACAACGAGATCGAGGAGGCCGATCCCGCGCATCTGGAGGCCGGCTGCAACGTGTTGCTGCACGCGATGGTGGGTGCCGCCGGGATCGCGGAGGGCCGCGCACGATGAAGATCCTGATCGCGCGGATGAACCACGAGACCAACACGTTCTCGCCGGTGCCGACGCCGCTGGCCGCGTTCGGCCGCAACGGCCCCGACTGGGGCGACGACGCATATCGCGCGAATCGCGGGATGCGCACCGCGATGGCCGCGTTCCTCGACGCGGCCGAGCGTGAAGGCGCCGAGATCGTGACGCCCGTATCGGCGGCCGCGAACCCGAGCGGGCCTGTCGCGGCCGACGCGTATGCGGCGATCTGCGACGCGATCGTCGCGGCAGCGCCCGGCTGCGACGCGGTGATGCTCGACCTGCACGGCGCGATGGTCGCCGAGCAGAGCGCGGACGGCGAGGGCGACCTGCTCGAACGCGTGCGTGCGGCGCTGCCCGGCGCGCCGATCGCGGTCGCGCTCGACCTGCATGCGAACGTCACGCAGAAGATGGTCGATCACGCGGACGTGATCGTCAGCTTCAAGACCTATCCGCACGTCGACATGGTCGAGACGGGCGAGCATGCGGCACGCGTGCTGCTCGACCGGCTGCACGGCCGCGCGCGGCGCGTGCTCGCGTGGCGGCAGCCGCCGCTGATGGCGTCGACGCTGCGCAGCGCGAGCGCGGAAGGCGCGATGCAACGCGCGGTGGCGGCCGCGCGCGCGGCCGAGGCCGACGGGATGCTCGCGGTATCGGTGCTGCCCGTCTTCTCGCTCGCGGACATTCCCGCGCCGTGCATCAGCGTCGTCGTCGTGGCCGATGGCGACCGGGCCGCGGCCGACGCGGTGGCCGAGCGCATCGCGCGGCAGATCTGGGACGAACGCGACGCGTTCGTCTATCGCAGTGCGCCGCTCGCCGAATCGGTCGTGCAGGCCGCGGCGCTCGCGCGCGGCGCCGATCGCCCCGTGCTGATGCTCGATCACGGCGACAACTGCATGTCGGGCGGCCCGTGCGACACGATGGATCTGCTCGAGGCCGCGCTCGCGCACGGGCTCGACGGCATCGTCAGCGGGCCGTTGTGCGACCCGCAAGCCGTCGCGGCGCTGATCGACGCGGGTGTCGGCGCGACCGTCACGGTGCCGGTCGGCAACCGCCTGCCGTCGCACGGCGGCGTGCGGCGCGAGCCGTTTCGCGCGACCGGCGTCGTGCGCGCGCTCACCGACGGCGAATACGTGATCACGGGGCCGACTTACACGGGCCAGCGCGCGTACATGGGCCGCACGGCCGTGCTCGATATCGGCGCGGCCACGCTCGTCATCACCGAACGCACGCAGGAGCCGTGGGATCTCGGCGTGTTCGAGAGCGTCGGCATCGATCCGCGCCGCGCGCGCTTCCTGCTGTTGAAGTCGCGGATGTATTGCCGGCCGGTATTCGTGCCGATCGCGGCCGCGCTGGTCGAATGCGACAGCCGCGGCGTGACGGGTTCGGACTACGGGCTGTTCCGCTACGCGCGGCTTGCGCGGCCCGTGTATCCGCTCGACGCGGTCGGCGAGTGGCCGCCTGGCGCGCGGCGGACGGGTTGACGGAAACGAACC
This sequence comes from Burkholderia sp. Ac-20344, assembly GCF_017104975.1. Classification (NCBI taxonomy): domain Bacteria; kingdom Pseudomonadati; phylum Pseudomonadota; class Betaproteobacteria; order Burkholderiales; family Burkholderiaceae; genus Burkholderia; species Burkholderia sp. Ac-20344. The sequence continues at coordinate 24,508 of NZ_JAAGPP010000029.1, read as the reverse complement.
GGGCGCGAGACACCGGATTCGCCGGCTTTCGGGCATCATGCGATGGCATCGACCCGTCGAGCAGCAGGGTCGAGCCATCCATTGCGTCCGCAACCGATCCGGAGAACCGACCGCCATGCATTCGAATCATTTCCGCCCGCGCAGCGCGCGCCTGCTCGCCGCGCTGACCCTCGCCACGACGGCCGTCGCCGCACACGCCGCCGACTGGATCGTGTCCGGCAACGACGGCAAGTACCAGCGCGTCGAGGGCCGCGACACCTATCTCGCTTCCCCGCCCGCCGACACGCTGACGCTGCTCGACGCCAGCACGTTCCCGCCGAAGGTCGCGCTGCAGGTCGACGTCGAGAACGGCATCCAGGGCCCGCCGCAGGCCGTCGCGATCACGCCCGACGCCAAGCTCGCGCTCGTCGGCGCGCCGACGCGCTACGACACGGCCGCGAAGCAGCTCGTGTTCGACACGTTCCTGCAGGTTGTGAGTCTCGACGCCGCGCCGCCGTCGATCACGCGCATCGAGCTCGGCACGCATCCGCAAGGGATCGCGATCGACCGCTCGGGCAAGCTCGCGCTGGTCGCGAACGTCGACGGCAGCGTATCGATCCTGCGTATCGACGGCACGCAGGTGACGCTCGACGGCAGCCTGAAGATCGGCAAGAAGCGGCTGGCCGGGATCAGCTTCACGCACGACGGCAAGCATGCGCTCGTGTCGCTGCGCGACGAGCAGGGTATCGCGGTGCTGAACGTCGACGACGGCAAGGTGACCGACAGCGGGTCGCGCCTGAGCACGGGCGTCGCGCCTTACACGATCGACGTGTCGAGCGACAACCGCTGGGCCGTCGTCAGCAACGTCGGGCTCGCGGGGCTGCCGGGCTATACGGGCACGCTTGCGGGCGATGCCGATACCGTCGCGCTGATCGACGTGTCGCGCGTGCCGTTCCGCACCGTCCAGTACCTGAACGTGCCGTCGCTGCCGGAAGGCGTCGCGATCTCGCCGAACGGGAAGTGGATCGCCGTGCAGGCGATGGACGGCTCGAACCTGACGGCCGACAATCCGGGCCGCCACAAGATCGGCAAGGTGCTGCTGTTCGAGATCCGCGACGGGCAGGCCGTGAAGGTGAGCGAGGTGCCGGGCGGCGAAGCTGCGCAAGGCCTCGTGTTTACCGCCGACAGCCGGCACGTGATCGTGCAGTTCAACGTCGAACGACAGCTCGCGCTCTATTCGATCGACGGCGGCAAGCTGCGCGATACGGGCAAGCGGATCGCGCTGACGGGCGGGCCGTCTTCGTTGCGGACGTTGCCGCGCTGACGCGCACCGCATCCGTTCGTTCAGTTCCGCCCGTTCATGCGGCGCCCGGGTTCGCCGGGCGCCCGTCAAAGCACACCTCCTGTGCGCCGCCGTTGCAACGCAACAAAGGGCGGGAATGTGTACCCAAAGCCAGTTAACTCCGGATTGTTTAGTTAAACAAACTGAAAATTCGGGAAACTTCTCGTAGTGAATAAACAGTCGTTGCGGCACTGTAAGCCCCTGGGAAGCGGGTGATATTGCCGGATGCAGGGCGGTGGAGACGACGGTTGCGGCAGCAACGACCGTCGCAGGATGTTCGCATGGGACAAGTCAGCGTGACGTCGCTTGGAGGGCCAGTCGACGTCGCGCCGCGCGGCATCGCTGTGCTGCGCAGGGCCGTAAGCGAGGCGGCGTGCCGGATGAGCGTCGGCGCCGGATCAATCGTTTTAATTAACGGTACTAAACGAAAAAATGAAACATCCACGACTCTTGCTCGTCGCCGCACTGACTTGCGCGGCACTGGCCGCGTGTGGCGGAGACGACGTGAACGGTGTTAGGGCCGCCAGCAATGGCACGGTCGACACGCCGTCGACCGTGCCGCCGACCTCGGGGCCGTCCCAGCCGGATCAACCGGCTCCGCCGAAGCGCACCAACCTGCCGTTGACGCAGTTCGTCAATCCGTTGATCGGCACACAGGTCAACGCGGATTCCGGCTACGCGGGCAACGTGAGCCCGGGCGCGATGGTGCCGTTCGGGATGGTGAATGTCGGGCCGAACACGCCGCGCTACAACTTCAACGGCTCGGGCGGCTACCTGTCGTCGGGCGGGGCGGGCGGCACGATCGACTTCTTCAGCGTGACGCACCTGAGCGGTGTCGGGTGCCCGGGGCAGGGCACGGTCGCGATGCTGCCGACCGACGCGGCGACGGCCGTGGCATCGGGCGGCCGGCCGATCGGCATCGGGTACCGCTACGCGGATGAAACGGCCGAACCCGGGTACTACAAGGTGCGCCTCGCGAACGGCATCGTGACGGAGCTGAGCGCGACCGCGCGCGCCGGCCTCGCGCGCTTCACGTACACGAACAAGGACAAGGGCTTCTTCTCGATCGATGCGAAGCTGAACGGCAACAGCGATTCGGGGAGCACGAAGGTCACCGCGAACAACGTCGCGCTGGCGCTCGCGAGCGACGGCAAGTCGATGAGCGGGCAGGCCGTCGCGCCGGCGTTCTGCACGCCGTACGGCACGGTGTGGAATGCGCCCGTGTATTTCTACGCGACCTTCGACAAGCCGCTGCGCAAGCAGTCGGGCACATCGGCGGTGAATACCGCCAGCAACGGCGCGGCGACGCTGCAGTTCGACCTGACCGACGCGGACCGGACCGTCACCGTGAAAGTCGGGATCTCGTCCGTCAGCGTCAGGAATGCGCAGGCCAACCTGAAAGCCGAAGGTGAGAAGCTCGCGTTCGACGACGCACGCAAGCACGCGTCCGGCCTGTGGAACGACCGGCTCAACACGATCCAGATCGACCAGGCCGCGACGCCCGCATTGCTGGACGCCACGCAGAAGGCGAATCTGACGAAGTTCTATACCGCGCTCTATCGCGTGTTCGGCACGCCGACGCTCTACAGCGACACGAACGGCGAATTCCGCAGCCTGCGCCAGCCGAGGAACGCGGACGGCAGCTATCCGAAGTCGGTCGACCAGACCGGCACCATACCGCCGCGCGCGACGGCCAGGGTCGGCGACTATGCATTCCGTCGCGCCGACGGATCGCAGGGCGGCGCGGGCAACCACTACACGGGCTTCTCGCTGTGGGACACCTACCGGTCGCAGGCACAGTTGCTGGCGTTGCTCGCACCGAAAGAATCGAGCGACATGATGCAGTCGCTCGTCGTCGACGCGTCGCAGTGCGGCGCGTTCCCGCACTGGGTCGACGGCAGCGACGACTCGACGCCGATGGCGGGCGACAACGCGCTGAACGTGATTGCCGGCGCGTACAAGTTCGGCGCGACCGATTTCGATCTGGTGTCGGCCGCCCGCCTGACGAAGCAGTCCGTGTTCGATCCGTCCAGCGCGTGCAACGACCGCACGAGCGCAGCGGGGCTCGCCAATTTCCTGACGGCCCACTACCTGTCGCAGAGCGACGGCGGTCACTCGTCGTCGGCGACCCTCGAGCGCGTGCTGAGCGACCGTTCCGCGGCTGCGTTCCTGCAGGCGCTGCCCGCCAGCGTGCTGAACGCGCCGTCGGTCGGCGTGACGACCGACAACATCGGCACGCTTTACACGCGCGCCGGGTGGTGGCGCAACATCTTCGACTACACGAACAAGGTGATCGCCGCGCGCAACGCGCCGCCGGCCGGCTCGGCGCCCGGCACGCTGGGCACGCTCGTGCAGGGCGCGTTCCACGAATCGACGGAACCGAACTACTTCTGGACCTTCGCGCAGGACTGGAGCGCGCTGATCGACGCGATCGGCGGCAAGCAGGCGGCCGTTGCGCGGCTGAACAACCTGTTCGCGATCACGACGCCGTTCTCGACCGTGCCGACCTCCGCCGACCTGAACGGCGGGGAATCGTCGAACAACGTGTACATCGGCAACGAACCGTCGTTCCAGTCGCCGTGGGGGTACAACTGGGCCGGGCAGCCGAGCGGCGCACAGTACGTTATCCCGATCATCATGTCGAAGTCGTTCACGACCGCCCGCGACGGGCTGCCGGGCAACGACGACATGGGCGCGACGTCGAGCTGGTACGTGTGGGCGGCACTCGGCATGTTCCCGGTGATTCCGTCGGAAGCGGGGCTCGCGCTGTCCACGCCGCAGTTCAGCGGGATCACCGTCTGGTTCGGCAACGGCAAGACGCTGCGGCTCGAGAGCGACAGGCAGGTCGCGATGGACAGTTCGGGGCGCCCGTCGTTTGCGTATATCCAGTCGCTGAAGGTCAATGGCGCGGACTACGCGGGGTCATGGCTGCCGCTCGGCAAGATCGCCAAGGGCGGCACGATGAGCTACGCGTTGTCCGCGACGCCGACGCAATGGGCCGCTGCCGACAACCTGACGCCGCCGTCCGGGCCGAACGCGGACTACACGCAGATGACGGCCGGCGGGTCGGCCACCGCGATGCGCGTGCGCCAGGCCGGCGCGCGATGAACGCAAGCGGGCACGCGCAGGGGCCACCCTGCGCGCCGGTCGAAACGACGTAATCCGGGAGAACGACAAGATGAAATCGAAAGCGCGCCGGAAATTCCTGTCCTACAGCGCCGCATTCGTCGGCACGGGCTGGCTCGCCGGCTGCAATGGCGATATCGATCCGGCGTCGGGCGCCGATGGCCCGGCGACGGTCGCCCCCGCCGTGCCGAGCGACCCGGCGCACAGCCTGCTGGCCGCGCAGGAACTCGCCACGAACTGGACGTTCGCATCGGCGAGCAGCCTGCCGGGCGCCGGCGGTGCGCAACTGTCGGGCGCGGCCGGGGTGACGGGCATGGCACCGGCGACGGTGCCCGGCACCGTGCTGAACAGCATGATCGTCAACGGCAAGTATCCCGATCCGTTCTACGGCCGCATCGTCACGGATACCCTTCCCGATACGCTGAAAGACACCGACTACTGGTACCGGACGACCTTCGCGACGCCGGCACGGCGGCCGGGGCAGCGGCTGTGGCTGCGCTTCGGCGGCGTCAATTACTGCGCCGAGATCTGGCTGAACGGCGCGCTCGTCGGCCGGCTGGAAGGCGCGTTCAAGCAGGGCGCGTTCGACATCTCGAGGCTCGTGCCGCAGGCGGGTGGTGCGGCCAGTCTCGCGGTGCGCGTCGTCAAGCTGGATTTCTCCGAAGGGCCGCTGGTGCCGAGCTACAAGAGCGGCGTCACGCGCGGCGGGCGCAACGGCGGCCCGACCGGCGTCACGTTGAAGAACGGGCCGACGTTCTTCTGCTCGGCGGGCTGGGACTGGCTGCCGACGATCCCCGATCGCGAGCTCGGCATCTGGCAGCCGGTGACATGGTTCACGACCGGCGCGGTGCGTATCGCGGCGATCGACGTCGCGCACACGTTGTCCACCGACCTGTCGCGCGCCGAATTGCGGCTCGATCTCGAACTGGACAACGGTTCCGGCGCGGACCTCGTCGCGACCGTCGTCGGCACCATCGGCAACGGTGCGCCGTTCCGCCACGACGTCACGATTCCGGCATCGAACACGACGACGAAGGTGTCGCTCACGTCGTCGGATATCGCGGCGCTGTCGATCAGGCAGCCGCGCCTGTGGTGGCCGAACGGGTATGGCGAGCCGAATCTCTACTCGGTGAAGGTCGGTATCGAGGTGGCGCGCAGGCGCTCGGACGAGCGCACGCTGAACGTCGGCCTGCGCCGCATCGAGTACGCGCGCGACATCGGCATGGGCCAGCAGCTCGCGATTACCGTGAACGGCCTGCCGATCCTCGTGATGGGCGGCAACTGGGGGCTCGACGAAGCGCTGAAGCGCATTCCGCGCGCACGGCTGTTCAACCAGGTGCGCCTGCATCGCGATGCGAACCTCAACCTGATCCGCAACTGGAACGGGCAGAGCACGAGCGACGATTTCTTCGACGCATGCGATCGCTACGGAATCCTCGTCTGGCAGGATTTCTTTTTCTCGACGGAAGGAGACGGGTCGGGCCCGGCCAACGTGCCGCGCGATCTCGACAACATCCGCGACGTGATCGCGCGCCACCGTCATCGTCCGTCGATCCTGCTCTGGTGTGGCGGCAATGAAGGTTCGCCGCCGCCGGCGCTCGTCAAGGGGCTCGACGCGCTCGTCGCCGAGCTGGACCCGCAACGCCTGTGTCTCACGAGTTCGGCCGGCGATACGGGCGCCGGCGCGGTGAACGGCTATTCGTCCGGCGGCCCGTACAACTGGGCATCCCCGCAGGCCGCGTTCAGTCGTGGCTACGGTACGACGTCGGTCGCGTTTCACAACGAAGTCGGCTCGCATTCGATCCCGACGCTCGAATTCGTCGAATCGATGCTGCCGCCCGGCTCGTACGAATGCCCCGACGACTTCTGGGCCTATCGCGACATGAACGGCAACGGTGCGTACTACCCCGCGGTCGGCAAGCAGGGCGGCGCCGGCTACATCGCGATGACGGCGCTGCGCTACGGCGCGATCCGCAATCTCGCGGACTTCGTGCGCAAGGCGCAGATGATGAACTACGAATGCATCCGCTCGATCTACGAGGCGAACGCGAGCGTGATGATCGGCCCGGTGGCCGGGAAGATCACGTCGCCGGCCACCGGCGTGATCATGTGGATGACGAACCCGGCGCAGCCGAGCTTCGTATGGCAGATGTACAGCCACGATCTCGAGGAACACGCGTCGTTCTTCGCGGTGCAGCACGGGTGCCGTCGCGTCAATGCGATGCTCGATGCGAGCACGGCCGACGTGACGATCGCGAATCACACGGCGGCGGCCGTCACCGGCCGCGTCGAGATGCGCGTGTACAACCTCGACGGCACGCTGAACAGCCGGGCCACCGCGGATGTCGGCGGCGTCGCGAAGGCGTCGTATCGCGTGGTGGCGAACCTCGCGCCGGCGCTGGCTGCCGCGCAGTCCGACGTGTGCATCGTCGCGCTCGCGCTGACCGATTCGGGCGGCAATACGCTTGCCGAGAACGTCTATTGGCGGCAGCGCGACGGGGGCGACACCGCGTACACGTCGCTCGACACGATGCCGGGCGCGGCCGTCGCGATCCGCGCATCGTCGGCCGAGGCCGACGACGTGACGACGCGCATCACGGTCGACGTCGCCAACATCGGTTCGACCGTCGCGCTGATGACGCACCTGCAGGTGTTCGATCCGTCGACCGGCGCGCGCGTGCTGCCCGCGTTCTACAGCGACAACTACCTGAACCTGGTGCCGGGCGCGAAGCGGCAGATCGCGATCGACCTGCCGCATGCGGGCGGCGCACCGGTGTCGCGTGTCGCGCTGCGCGTCGACGGGTGGCGGCTCGATCGCCCGAACTGCCGGCTGGGGCTCGGCGGCGTGCCGGTCGTGTTCAACGAGCGCGCGCTGGCGGTCGATCCGGCGGTGCCGACGTTCGGGGCCTGCTGACGGTGATGTGTGCGTGGTGTCGCGCAAGCGCGAATGAGCCGCTGACGCACCGGGTGAATCCGCACGGCGTGGGTTTCGTGCCGCTGGCCGGCTCGCCGTGACTGATCGAAAAACGTGTCGAGCTAGCCTGCTTACGGGCGCAGCAGATCGAACCCGCCAAATACGACGACACCGCTCAACGCGATCATCGCGACGGAGTGCTGGCCGAAGTAGAGAATCGCGGCGGCAAGCCACGTCGTGATGCAGAAGGCGCCGATGCGGGCCATCGTATGTTCCTCGAATGCATGATGAAGTGAGTACGCGCCGCACGGCATTTGCCGCTCGAATCGGCGAGCGGAGCGCGCAGGCGGACGGAAAAGACGACTCGCGCAGCCGCGACCGCAGCGTCGGCACGCGTTGCGTGCCGCGCCCGGAAGGGCGGGAGTCGAGACCGGCGGCGTTGCGCGCTCGCGGCCGAAGGCCGTGGGCGCGTGAATCCCGCTGGTAAACCCAGAATTTTACCAGCGCCGCAGTGCCGCGAATCTGGCCCTTTCGTGGCCAAAATGCAGCGATCTTCCGCCAAATCAGTCCGGCCCCGATACTCAAGTTTCGTGTGACGAATGCCGTAAACAATCTGGAAGGCATTTCCTACTTCGTCACGGTGCTTCCCAATACACGGATCGACATCATGCAGATCGACTTTTCCACGACGACGCTATCCCCGCTGGCCGGCAGCAGCGCGACTGCAACCAAGCCCGCCGCGACGTCGCCCACCGGCGACGCCGCGAATGACACGAGCACTACCGGCACCACCGGCACGACTGACGCGACCGGCACCTCCGGCACCTCCGGCACGAAGGATTCGACCGGCGCCACCGGCGAAACACTCGGCGCGTCGGGTGCGTCGTCGGACAGCCCGGCGATCAGCCAGTTGAAGGCGCTGATCGAGCGGCTGCAGAAGCAGCTCGCGGCACTGGAGCAGCAGATGGCGAGCGCGGGCCAGCGCGCGAAGGACGACCCGGCCGCGGCGATCGAACAGCAGTCGCTGAGCGCGGAGGCCAGCGCGATCTCGGGGGCGCTTTCGACCGCGATCTCGCAACTCGCGGCGGCGGTCGAGAAATCGGGCGGCTCGACGGCAGGCGGACTGGTGTCGACGCAGGCCTGACCCGTGACGGCCGAGGTTGCCGCACGCATTACAATCGCAAGCGCGTCTCCCTCGACAGGACGGCAGAACGATGAATGCGGAACTGAACGACGACGACCTCGCCCGCTTCGACGCGCAGGGCGGCACGCCGCTGCCGTCGGCCGACGAGCAAGGATGGCTGGAACGCGACGGCGCGCGCATCTGGCACGCATCGTTCGGCCACGGCCCGCCGGTCGTGCTGCTGCACGGCGGCCTCGGCCACAGAGGCAACTGGGGCAACCAGGTGCCGGCGCTGCTCGCGGCCGGCTACCGCGCGATCGTGATCGACAGCCGCGGCCACGGCCGCAGCACGCGCGACGGCCAACCCTATTCCTACGAACGCATGGCGTCGGACGTGCTCGCGGTCCTCGACGCGCTGCACGTCGACCGTGCGCGCTTCGTCGGCTGGAGCGACGGCGCGTGCATCGCGCTCGTGCTGGCCGATCGCGCGCCGGAACGTGCGGCCGGCGTGTTCTTCTTCGCGTGCAACATGGATCCGGGCGGCACGAAGGAGATCGTACCGAGCCCGCTGCTCGATCGCTGCTTCGCACGGCATCGCAAGGACTACGCAGAACTGTCGGCGACGCCGGATCAGTTCGACGCATTCGTCGCGGCCGTCAGCGAAATGATGCGTACGCAACCGGATTACAGCGCGCAGGACCTCGCGGCGATCGCCGTGCCGGTCACGATCGTGCTGGGCGAGCACGACGAATTCATCCGGCCCGAGCATGCGGCGTACCTGGCGCGCACGATTCCCGATGCGACGCTGACGATCCTGCCCGGCGTGAGCCATTTCGCGCCGCTGCAGCGGCCCGCGCGGTTCAACGCGGCGATGCTGGCGTTCCTCGACCGGCTGCCGGGGTGATGCACGCACGGCCCGCCGGCGAGCGGGCACGTGCGCCGGCCCGGCTCAGACCATCGCGTTGTCGGCGCCGGGAATCTCGTGCGCCTTGATCTGCTTGCGCTGCAGCTTGTAGCGCAGCTTCCCGAGCATGCCGTCCTCGTGGCTGACGCGCGTGATGGTGCGCACGTAGTTGTCGTCCGGCGCGATTGCCTGCGCACCCATGATCCAGCGCACGCTTTCGCGATAGTCGTAAAGCGACTTGTCGTTGATGTCGGCAAGGACGAACGACAGCGAGGCCATCGCGGCGGGATGGCCGGCTTCGGCATGTTGGCGCAGTTCGTCGACATAGCGATGGCGCGACGCATGATCTTCGATGTCGCCGATGAACATCAGCATGCACTCGAGACCGTCCGTATGCCCCATCTGGTGCGCCTTGCGCGCGGCCTCGACGGCCTCGACCTGCATGCGCGCGCGTTCGGCCCGATCCGTGCTGGTCTGCCCGATGTGGTGGTACGTGTATCCCAGCCGATACGCGGCCATGTTGCCGCCGGCCTCCATCGACTCGCGGAAGTAGTGGGCGGCGCGGTACGGGTCGGCCTCGACATGCATGCCTTCCCTGTGGAAGCAGCCGAGCAGGTAATCGCATGAATCGCCGCCCGCCTCGTAGCCGAGCTGGCAGATTGCGACGGCATCGGCCGGGCGCCGGTTTTCATACTCCATCGCGGTGGCGAGCTGGTTCCATGCGAGCGAGCCGGGCTCGTTCAGGCGTGCGGCTTCCAGCCATGCATCGCCGCGCGCGTCGTCCTGTGCGAAACCGAACGTGCCGGTGCGATGTGCGTAGCCGCGCAGGATCATCGCCGACGTGCAGGCGCGTGCGTCCGATGCTCGCTCGATCGCACCGGTCAGCCAGTCGCCATGCGGATCAAGGCCGAGCATCAGCCGCAAACCCATCGCCATTGCGCGGTTGTCGTCGATCGGCTCGTTGCGTTCGGCTTCCTGAAGCCGCGCGTAGGCCTGTTCGTACTCGTTGCGCTTGAAATGGCTGTACGCGAGCCAGTGCAGCGTCTCCCAGCGGTGATACGGATGCAACGCGGCGTTCGCGCGTGCGAGCGTCGCGGCCATCGCGCGGCGTGCATCGTCGTCGTCGTCATCCGGATCCAGCGTATTGCCGGCGTAGTCGTCGCGCCAGATCTCGTGCAGCAGCCGGTCCTTCTCGACCGCGTCGAGGTGCGCGCACGCGTCGGACGCGACGAACGCACGGACATGGTCGTGCGAGCCGCCCCAGCGCGGCTGCATGTACCAGATGAAGGTGCGCATCGAGAAATACTGGTGCGGGTGAATGTGCAGCGTTGCCTCCATCCAGTACCACTTTTCCTTGCGCAGCCTCTTGCCCTGGACGGGGCCGGGCAGCGCGTCGGGAAATTCGGCCGGGCAGGCAACCGGCACGTCGGGATTCAATCCCGAGCGCGCGAGCATGCGCGGTAGGTCGGCGCGCGTGGCTTCGTCTTCGGCGCCGATGTTCAGGTGCAGCTCGGTGACGGGCCAGCGGCGCTCGCGCACGAGCTGCGTGAGCCATTCGGGCTCGCCGAACGACGACACGCTCGTGAAGATTACCTTCGGCGCGCTCCACATCGTCGGCGCGAGCACCAGTGCGCGCAGCGCGGCGACGATCGTCAGCGTCGCGCATGCATGCGCGCCGATCCAGCCGGCTTCGGTCACCGTCTCGGCCCAGCCGCCGCCGCGATATTCGTACGCCCAGTGGTGCCAGTAATGCGCTTCGCACAGCCACGCATGGGCGGAGCGCGGGTTCGCGGCCTGCCATGTGCGCAAGCGCGCGAGGCCTTCGGCGCCGGCGTCGATGCACGGCTGCACGTCGGCCGGCAGTGCGTCGACGTACAGCGCTTCGGCCGTGCGGTCGGTGAAGCTGGCCGCGAGCGCGGCGTCGAGTTGCGTGTCGAGCGCGGCAAAATCGCCCGCGCGCAGCAGCGCGTCGACGTCGCAGATGAACCAGCGGGACTTCGCGGGCGGAATCAGGTCGGCGGGAACGGAGGACATGTCGGTGTCGGCGGTCATGACGAAACGGGTTGGGGATCGAAGATGCGGTAGCGCTTCCACGGCAGCGAAAGCCAGTTCCCGGACGGATTGCGCAGGTGCTCGCGCACTTCCTGCGTGGCGCGCGACGACGCGGGGCCGTCCTGGCCGCTGCCGCGCAGCCAGTGCTGGCGCGCCCGCGCATACGCGAGCCCGAAGTCTTCCCAGCTGTCGAAGCTGTCCTGCGCGCGCTGCGCATTGAGCAGCAGCACGACCCACGCATGCTGTTCGGACGCCCAGCCGAGCAGCGCGATGCAGCGCACGAGAAACGCGGTGCGCGCGCAATCGAACGCCAGTGCGTCGCGCACGCGGCCTTCAGCCGCGAGCTGTTCGTAGAAGCCTTCGTGCGAGCGGCCGACGCCGCGTATCCAGCCCGCGAGGATCGACGGCACGCGCTGCACGATCTGCCACTCGGGCAGGTCGGCCGGCAAGTCGAGTTCGCGCCGCAACTGCGCGGCGAGCTTGTCGCGCTGCGCGTCGGGCAGCGCGTACACGAGGTCGTCGCAATCGCAGCGCAGCCCGTTGCGGATCAGCAGGATGTCGGCGAGGGCAAGCGACCAGCGGCGGCGGTTCGGCGGCGCCTGGTCGGCGCGCGTACGCGCGTGCGAGACCGCGGCGGTCTGCCGGACCGGCACCGCGCCGTCGGTGCCCGCGGCCTGGTCGGCGTCGACTTCCCGTACCATCCGCGCGGCGACCCGAACCGACCGCCACACGTACCACACGAGCCACAGCGCGGCCATGCCGATCAGCAGTTTCAGCATGACGGGCCCCCGTCCGCCGTCGCGGGAAACACCAGCGCCGCGCACAGCGCGGGATCGATCGGAATGCCTTCGATCGCGAAGGCCGCCGTATCGGCCGGCGGCGCGTCCGGGTCGCGCGAGGCGGGCAGCGCATCGGCAGGCAGCGCGTGCCGCGCGGCCGCCGCGACGGCCGGGTCGATCTGCCTGAGCTGGCCGAGCGCGTACGGCGCGTTGCGCAGCAGCAGCCATTGCAGCACGGCGGGCGGCTGCGCGAAATGCTCGATCAGGTGGAAGTTCTCGCTCATTACGCTCAGCAGATGGTCGGGCGAGCGCACGTCGGTGACGAACGTCCATGCGCCGGCGGCCGCGCCCGCCGTCTCGGGCTCGAACACGAGCCCCATGCCTTCGCAATCGGGATGGCGTTCGCCGCGCGGCCCGAGCGCGCGCAGGAACTGGCGGACGTCGTCGGCGTAGCGGCGCACCGGATGGCGGTTCTGCTTGCCCTTGATCTGGTCGATGCGCAGGCCGTCGCGGGTCACCGACAGGCTGATCGTCACGTGCGGCTGGTTGCCCGCGCCGCGCAGCGTGAACAGGCGCAGCCGTCCGTCCTGCGCGGCTTGCGCATACTGCTCGCCGTACCCGCCGCGCAGCCGGCGGCGATCGGCGAACTGGCCGAGGCAATGCTGCATGTAGTACGACTCGTAGGCCAGTTCCTCGCGCAGCGCTGCGTGGTCGCCCGCGAATTCGAACACGATCCCGTTCGGCGTGCGCAGCACCTCGCGCAGCGCGAGGCCGCTGCTCGGCACCCAGCCCTTGTCGCGGCGCGCCTGCATCCGCTGGTGCTCGCGCTCCCACATGTCGAGCGCCATCGCGCACGTGATGCGCTGCAGCTTCTGCGCGAGCCGCGTGCCGGCGCGCGAGCGCAGGAACTCGACCAGCATGCGCTCGCGGTCGGTCAGCAGCATGTGCTCGGGATCGATGAAGTAGAGCGGCTTCGGCTCGACGGCCGGCAGCGGCACCGGATCGGCTGCTGCGCCGGATACCGGTTGCGGGCGGAACCGGCGCACGAGCCAGTCGGGCGCCGGCCGGTCGGTACCGGCGAGTGCGCGGTAGCCGGCCAGCGAATCGAGCGGCTGCGCCTGCTCGAACGCGCCGACGACCCAGCGGAAGAAATGGTTGCCGAGCCACGCGCGGATGTCGGCCGGATCGCCGCGCTCGGCGCTGCGGCGTGCGATGGCTGCCTTGATGTCGGGCGCATTGACGACATCGCGCGGCCGATAGGCGGACGCGGCCACGGTTTCGGTCACGGGGTCACTCTCCGGTCAGGCAGGGCGTCCGCGGGCGGTGCGCGCAGGACCCTGGCGGTTCTTTCGGCTGGCGGGCGAAGCGGCGAACGGGCGCGCGAGCGGGGCGCGGCGGCGTTGCGTGTTCCCGCCGCGGGGCGGTCGATGCGTGAAAATCACGCGACCGGGCGGCAGCCAATGACGCGGGAGCGGGCGATCAGCGAATGGCGATACATGGTTTCTCTCAGGATGGCGCTTATTTTTTGCTTCCGCGAGTCTACTGCGATCCGCGCGGGCGAATCAATCGCGCGGTGTGCCCGCGTATGCGGATCTGACAAGACTTATCTCTTTTTCATCGATTTTCGATGCGGTGCGATTCGGCCGCCGGATCGAATGCTGCTAAAACCAACAGGTTTTGCGGGCAAACCGGCGAGCGCGCCTGGATTGGCATCAAGGCAATGCAAGGCTTCGCGTATCTCATAAGTTTTTCTTTCGGCTCGCGCAACATATCGTCGATTGTTGGCGGCCGGTCGGCAGTGGATAGTCCTGCTTCGACAGGACGGCCGCCGTGATCATCGCGCGGCGTGGCCGGATCTGTTGTCCACGCAACCATTAGAAATCAAAGGATCCGCAACCATGCGATTCAACGCGACACGCTTCGCCGCGACCCTGTTCGTCGCCGCGTGCGCCACCGCCACGGCCGGTCGCGCGGCCGCCGCCACGCAGGACGACCTCCACGACACGGTGACCCGTCACATCGCGCCGCTGATGAAGCAGTACGCGATTCCCGGCATGGCGATCGGCATCGTCGCCGACGGCAAGCCCTACGTGTTCGACTACGGCGTGATGTCGACGCAAACCGGCAAGCCCGTCACCGGCGACACGCTGTTCGAAATCGGCTCCGTCAGCAAGACGCTGACCGCGACGCTCGCGGCCGATGCGCAGGAGGGCGGCGAACTGTCGCTTGCCGACCCGGCGGCCAAGTACCTGCCCGCGCTGCAGGGCAAGCCGTTCGGCGTCGTGACGCTGCTCGATCTCGGCACGCACACGCCCGGCGGCATGCCGCTGCAGGTGCCGGACAGCATCCGCGACGACGCCGGCCTGATTCGCTATCTCGACGCGTGGCGTCCCGCGTATGCGCCGGGCACGTATCGCACGTATTCGAACGTCGCGATCGGGATGCTCGGGTGGCTCACCGCGAAGGCGATGCACAAGGACTTCTCGGTGCTGATGGAGCAGCGGCTCTTTCCCGCGCTCGGGATGACGCACACGTACATCAACGTGCCCGACGCGCGCAAGGCCGACTACGCACAGGGCTATACGCAGGACGGCAAGCCGATCCGGATGACGGGCGGCATGCTGTGGCAGCCGGCGTACGGTGTGCGGACCACGGCGGCCGATCTGCTGCGCTTCGTGCAGGCGAACATGGGGCTGATCGAAACCGCGCCGCGGCTGCAGCGCGCACTCGAACGCACGCACACCGGTTATTTCCGCGCGGGGCCGATGACGCAGGACCTGATCTGGGAGCAGTATCCGTATCCGGTTGCGCTGCCGACGCTGCTCGAAGGCAACGCGACGAAGATGCTGCGCGACGGGGCGCCGGCCAGCGCGATCAAGCCGCCGCTCGCGCCGAGCGCCGATACGTGGATCAACAAGACGGGCTCGACCAACGGCTTCAGTACCTATGTCGCGTTCGTCCCCGCGAAGCGGATCGCGATCGTGATGCTCGCGAACCGCAGCTTCCCGATCGAGGACCGCGTGAAGGTCGCGTACGGGATCCTCGGGTCGCTCGACGGCCGGCGGTAACGTTTCCGCCGCCGGGGCCGGTGCTGCTTACTCCGGCGGCTGCTCGTCGTATGCGACGAAGATCTTCCGCGTGCGTTCGACGACTTCCCACGTGCCGCGAAAGCCCGGCGGAATCACGAAGCGATCGCCGGTGCGCACGGTATTCGTGTTGCCTTCCGGATCGGCGATCACGGACGTGCCTTCCAGGATCTCGCAGTATTCGGCTTCCGTGTTCCACAATCGCGGGCGGTATTGGCGCTTGCCGTTCCCCCGTTCAGCACGCCGCCGGTCGACGAAGGTTTCGTGCGACGGCCGTGCGCCGCCACGCGATCGCTCAGGCGACAGCGGTGTCCGTTGCGGCGACTGCCGGCGCACCGCGCGCGGCCGAAGCCCGCGCTGCCGCCGCGCCTGCAAGCCGCCGATAGCGCGCGAGCGCCCACAGCGGGAAGTACGCGGTATAGCCGTGATACTTCAGGTAGAAGATGCGCGGAAAGCCCGGCGCATTGTGCGAGCGGTGCCACCAGAAGCCGTCTTCCTGCTGGACCGACTGCAGATACGCGATGCCGCGTTTCACCGAGTCGGATTCGCAGTCGCCGAACGCCATCTGCGCGAGCAGCGCCCATGCGGTGAAGTTCGACGTGCTCTCGCCGCCATTGGTGCCGGCCAGCTCCGGGTCGATATAGCTGTCGTTCGTCTCGCCCCAGCCGCCGTCCGCGTGCTGCCGTGAGCGCAGCCATTCGATCGCGCGCGCGATATACGGCTGCGACTTGTCCTCGCCGGCGAGCGCGAGGCCGGCCAGCACGCTCCACGTACCGTAGATGTAGTTCGTGCCCCAGCGGCCCCACCAGCTGCCGTCGGGCTGCTGCGTGCGCTTCACGTAGTCGATGCAGCGCGCGAGCGACGCGCGTTCGTCCGCGCGTCTGGTCACGCCGAAGCACAGCAGCACGCGGCCCGACACGTCCTCGGTCGGCGGATCGAGCAGCGCGCCGTGATCGGCGAACGGGATCGCGTTCAGGTACATGCGGTCGCAATCGGCGTCGAACGCCGCGAAGCCGCCGTTGCGCGATTGCAGCCCGCGCATCCAGTCGAGCGCGCGCGCGACGCGCAGCGCATACGGGTGCGTGCCGTCCGCATTGCGATGCGTGCGGCCGCGGCGATCGAGCATCGCGGTGACGACCGCCGTGTCGTCGATGTCGGGGTAGTACGGGTTCGCGTACTGGAACGCCCATCCGCCCGGCTGGACGTCGGCCGGCGCGTTCTCGATCCAGTCGCCGCGCAGGTCGTTCACCTGGCGTTCGGCCAGCCAGTCGTACGCGTGCGCGATGCGTGCGTCGAGTGCGCGCCGCGCGTCGTCCGGCTCACCGTCTTCCGGTACCGCCACGCCGCGCGCCTGCTCGAGCGCCATCGTGCTCCACGCGGTGTCCCACACCGGCGACAGGCACGGCTGGCAATACATGCTGCCGTCGGGCCGCGTGACCAGCAGCTTCTCCAGCGCATCGTCGCAGTCGCGCCGCAGCGGGTGATCGTCCGGGTAGCCGAGCACCTGCATCATCTGATTCGCATACACGATCGGCGGGAAGATCCCGCCGAGCCCGTCCTCGCCGTTCATGCGCTCCGCGCACCATGCCTCGGCATGGCGGATCGCGCGCTGCCGCAGGCCCTTCGGCATCAGCGGCTCGATGTGGCGCACCGTGCGGTCGAGTGCGAGGAACAGCTTGCGCATGCCGCGCGCGGGCGGGAAGTACTGGCGTTCCTCGTCCGGTGGCGTGACGAACAGCTCGCGGATCGCGATGTTGTGCGGATTGCGGGCGCGCGCCTTCAGCGAGCACAGCACGAGCAGCGGCACCATCGTCGTGCGCGCCCAGTACGCGACCTTGTACATCGAGATCGGCACCCACTTCGGGAACAGCACGAATTCGATCGGCATGAACGGCGTCGCGCGCCACGGCACCTGGCCGAACGTCGCGAGCAGGATGCGCGTGAACACGTTCGAGCGTGCCGCACCGCCGAGCTTCAGGATCGCATCGCGCGCGCGGATCATGTGCGGCGCGTGTTCGCTGTCGCCGGCCGCCTTCAGCGCGAAGTACGCCTTCACGCTGCACGACACGTCCGGATCGCCGTCGACGTACAGCGCCCAGCCGCCATGCGTGTCGAGCCGCTGGTTCGCGCGCAGGTAGCGCGCCATCTTCTCCTGGCGGATGTCGTCGATCTTGTCCATGAAATGCATCGTCAGGATGTATTCCGCGGTGATCGTCGCGTCGGATTCGAGTTCGAAACACCAGCTGCCGTCAGGTTGCTGGAGACGCACGAGGGCGTCGCGTCCACGGGCGATGGCGGTGTCGAGCGCGGACCAGGAGGAGGGGGTGGGCGTAGTCATGCGGCGGATCATACCATCCGGCCGGAATGTTTATATCGAGACGCCCGGGTGCTACCATCCGCACCATGACAAAACACCTCGAACCCGCGCCGCACGATGTGTCCGCGCCCGTCGAACCGGCTGCATCGGCCGGTGCGCGGGCGTCTGAAGCATCATCGGCGCCGGCCATTGCCACGGCCGGCGTGCGTCGAAAAAAAGCGCCGGATCAGGTGCGTGCGCAGTTGCTGGCGGCCGCATCGGAAATCGCGACCCGTCACGGCGTGGCCGCGCTGACGCTCGATGCGGTGGCCGAGCGTGCCGGTGTGACGAAAGGCGCGCTGCAGTATCACTTCGCGAACAAGCAGGGGCTGCTGGATGCGCTGTTCGGGCAGGCGACCGAGCGGTTCGCTGCGCAGATGACCGCGCGGATGGCGGCGGATGCCGATGGCGCCGGCGCGGCGGCGCGCGCCTATGTGCACGCGGTGCTCGACGAGTCGCACCCGGCCGCGAGTACCGATGTGCTGCGCGTGCTGGTCGCGTCGATGATTACCGACCAGGACACGCGCGAGCGATGGTCGGTGCCGATGCGGGAGTGGACGCGCCCCGACCCGGTGCCGCTCGGGCAGGCCGCGACGCTGATGATCTGCCGGCTCGCCGCCGACGGGCTGTGGATTTCGAAGCTGCTCGACAGCGTCGAAGTATCGGCCGAATTGCGCGCGGAGATCGTCCGGCAACTCGATGCGATGAGCCAGGGGGTGTTTCAGGGATGACGCCCGATACGGAGCGGATGTCGGCGGCGGCCGGGAATCGACGCAGGCCGCTGTCGTGCATGCGCCGGCTTCGCGAGCGCAAGCTGGAAGCGCACCGGTCGTCGACCCGGACCGGCGCCAGGCTGTTCATCGTCGATTGAAGCGGGCGCGCATTCCCGCGTGCCGGCCGTAGTCGACTCTTTGCGGGCCTCGGGAGCCGGGAGGACACTACTCCCGGAAATCCGCCCAGGCGATCGTTGGCACTGCTTGGGGCGCAAGTTGAGTGCATCTTTCCCCTTCCTCTGTCGCAATCGTCAAGATCCACGTCGCGTACAGATAAAACCCGTCCGTTCCCCCCGCCGTTAACCCGTTCGCAGCCCCTGCGCCGCGTGTTGCGACGCGGCGCGCGTCTTTCGTGATCCGGAATTCACATCCGCCGCTGGCCGCGCCCGGCCGGCGCAAGGGAACGTCATGCGAAAAAAACTCACTATCCGTGGTGGTCTCGTCGCGACCATCGCCGGCTATACCGTGCTGCTCGTACTGGTGGTCGGCGCGTGCATCGCGGCCCTCTACCTGGGCAACGGTTCGCTCGAGGCGATGTACCGCGACGACACCGCGTCGCTGCTGCACCTGAAAACCAGCTCCGAGCGGATGCTCGTCCTGCGCGAACGCATGAGCGACGTCGCGCAGATCATCAGCGCCGGCCGGTCGGCCAAGGAGGAGATCGCGAAACTCCACACGCTCCTCAAGCAGAGCAACGACGAACTGGACGCCTACACCCGCCTGCACACGCGCAACGCCGACGAGCAGGCCCGGTTCGACACGTTGCAGACTCGCCGTCGGGCCTTGCTCGACAGCGTGTTCCTGAAGGCGCTGTCGCAACTCGACGGCGACGACGCGTTCGGCTTCCTCGACACGCAACGCACCGCGCCGACCGCGCTGTTCGCCGCCTACCAGGAGGCGATCGATGCGCTCGAATCGTTTCAGGTTGCGCGACAAAAGGCGCGCTACGACGAGGCCGGGGTGCATTTCCACCAGATCGTGTGGGGGATGGCGGCGATTGCGGTCTTCGCACTCGTCGTCGGCTTCTTTGCGCAGCGCGTGCTCGCAAAGGCGATCATCGAGCCGATCAAGCTCGCGGTCGACCAGTTCGAAAAGATCTCGAAAGGCGACCTGACCGGAACGGTCGTCGCGCCCGGCGAGAACGAGATGGCCTATCTGCTGCATGCGCTGAAGCGGATGCAGGACGGCCTCGTCGCCACCGTGAACCAGGTGCGCGCGAGCACGGAGACGATCGTCGGCGACGTCCGCACGATCGCGAGCGGCAACGTCGACCTGTCCGCGCGCACCGAGCAGCAGGCCGTATCGCTGCAGCAGGCGGCGGCGAGTGTCGAGCAACTGACGGCGGCCGTGCGCCAGAACGCGGACAACGCGCGCGACGCACGCACCTATGTCGAGGGCGCGGCGGGCATCGCGTCGCGTGGTGGGGAAGCGATGCAGCGCGTCGTCGAGACGATGTCGGCCATTTCGCACAGTTCCACGCGGATCTCCGGCATCGTCGCCGTGATCGAGAGCATCGCGTTCCAGACCAACATCCTTGCCTTGAACGCAGCCGTCGAAGCCGCGCGCGCAGGCGAGCAGGGGCGCGGCTTCGCGGTCGTCGCCACCGAGGTGCGCGGGCTCGCGCAGCGCTGCGCGTCGGCGGCCAAGGAGATCCGCGAGCTGATCGGCCATTCCGCGCAGCGCGTCGAAGACGGCAGCGGCCTCGTCGCGCTGGCCGGATCGGCGATGGCCGAGCTCGTCACCGCGGTCGAGCGCGTGAACACGATCATGAGCGAAACGAGCATCGCCTTCGAAGAGCAATCGTCGGGCATCGAGCAGGTGAACACCGCGGTCATCCAGATGGAGCAGACGATGCAACGCAATGCCGCGCTGGTCGAGGAGGCCGCGGCCGCGGCGTTGTCGCTCGACGAACAAGGCTCGCGGCTGAGTGCGGCGGTTGCGCAGTTCCGTCTGCGCGACGAGGCGGTCGCGTAACGCACCGATGCGGGCGACCGGTGCCGGATCGTCGAGCCGACCTTGTGTCCGACGCGGTGCGGCCGTCGTCGAGGCGGCACAGTTCTGGTGCGGACATCTTGATTGCCGATGTCAGCGCGATCCGTGCACCAGCCCGGTGACGAACGAGATTCGGACGATCGCAGAACCCGGTGGGATGGTGTCGGCATGTGGTGCCCGCGATGCGAACACGGTAATGCAGCGATGCTTGTCGGCAGGGAGACAGCGCGATGGCACCGAGGTTCTCCACAGGGTTATGCACGGAAATTGTGGATAACTCGTGCAGGGGTGAAAGACCGCTGACGGTTCCTGAACACGCCTGCCGCCAGGCGACATCACGCAGCGAGAATTGCTTTGCTGGAATGATCGTTTCGTGACTGTCACCGAAGGGCATAGCATGAAGACCCTTCTCGATTGGCCGCCGCGTGCGAGGCCAATCATTGCGACCGTACCGGCCCGATCATGACGACACTGAACGACTATCTCGAACAGAAGCGCGACGCCTGGCTCGCGAAAAAAGATGCCGCCCGCAACAATCCGGATTTCAAGGCGACCCCGCTGAAAGCGACCGTGCGCGCGCTGGGCCGCAGCGGCGTGCGGGAGATCCGCATTCGCGATTTCCAGGTGATCAGCGACAGTCCGCCTGATTTCGCCGGCTACAACCTCGGGCCGGCGTCGCCGGAGCTGCAGCTCGGCGTGCTGGGCAGTTGCCTCACGCACATCACGCTGATTCAGGCCGCGGAGCGCGGCCTGAAGATCGACTCGATCGAAGTCGAGGTGACCGGCGACCAGCATCCGCTCGCGCAGCAACCGGGCTTCGAACATGTGCCGGTGTTCCCGCACAACCTCCGCTACACGCTCGATATCGTGTCGCCCGAACCGCCGGAGACGATTCGTGCACTGCATGAGGCGGTCGAGGCCGTGTGCCCGATCTTCAACCTGCTGAGGTTGCCGCAGACGATCGACGGCGAGTTGCGGCATACGCACGGTTGAGGTGCGCAGGTGCACCGGCACATTGCGGCATTTCACATCGCTGCGGCGTGAGCTGGCGCACTCGATACCCGCGCACCCTGTGGGGGCCTCGATACGGCGGCGATTCTTGCCGCATGGGCACGACACGACGGATGTGTCATCCCGGCCCTGAATCAGTCGGCGCGAAGTCAGGCTTCAGATATTTGAAGGTCACGCGGCCGGCGCTTCGTCTCGTCGGCCCGATCCTGAAGGTGCTGGAATGCGTCCAGCAGCCGCGCGCGCAGCACGGCCAGCGACGGGTTGCGCCGATCGCGCGGCCGGGCGACCTCGACGTGGATCTCGTCATCGACACGGCCCGGGTCGGGCGCGAGCATCAGCACGCGATCGCCGAGATACAGCGCTTCGTCGAGATCGTGCGTGACGACGATCGCGGCCATCCGGTGCCGGTCGACGACATCGAGCAGCAGCGTCTGCAACCGCATCCGGGTCATCGCGTCGACCGCGCTGAACGGTTCGTCGAGCAGCAGCAGATCCGGCTCGCCGAACAGCCCGCGCGCGATCGCCGCGCGCTGGGCCATGCCGCCCGACAGCGTGGCAGGCAGTTGCCGGGCGACGCCGGCCAGGCCGACTTCGTCGAGCAGCCGCGCGACGGCCGGCTCGCGACCGCCGCGCGGGCCGGCCGCAAAGCCGACGTTGTCCGCGATCGATAGCCATGGCAGCAGCCGCGGCTCCTGAAAGATCACGCCGACGCGCGGGGAGGGGCCGTCGAGCGCGATGCCGCCCAGCTTCACGCTGCCGCGGAAATCCGTGTCGAGGCCGGCGACGATCCGCAGCAGCGTGCTCTTCCCGCAACCGCTCGGGCCGACCACGCAGACGATCTCGCCGCGTGCGACCTGCAGCGGAACGTCGGCGAGGATCGTGCGAGCGCCGAAAAGCTTGCGCGTGATTCGCAGGTCGAGCAGCGGCGTATCGGTACCCGCCGCCGTATGTGTGAAAGGACGCGTGCTCATGTCGACACCTTGCGTGGCGTATGGTCGAAGGCGTCGCGCCAACCGAGCCAGTGCGACTCGATGCGTGCCATCGCGCCGTCGGTCAGCTTGCCGAGCAGCGCCAGCAGCAGGATCGCCCCGAACACGAGATCGGGGCGCCCGGTTTCGCGGCCGTCGCTCAACAGGAAGCCGAGCCCACGCGTGGCCGCGATCAACTCTGCGGCGACCATGAACATCCACGCGAGACTGAGGCCGGTGCGCAAGCCGGTGACGATCTGCGGCAGCGCGGCCGGCAGCAGGATGCGGCGGAACAGCGCGAGCGGGCCGAGCCGGTACACCGCGCCCAGCTCGACGAGCTTGCGGTCGACGTCGCGAATGCCGGCGACCACCGCGAGGTGGACGGGGAAGAAGGCGCCGATGGCGATCAGCGTGATCTTCGGCGCTTCGTCGATGCCGAGCCACAGCAACAGCACCGGCACCCACGCGAGCGACGGAATCGCGCGCAGCGCCTGGAACGTCGGCTCGAGCAGCGCGTCGATCCGGCGGCTCAGGCCCATCGCCGCGCCGACGACGAGCGCAAGTGCAGCGCCCGCGGTAAAACCCGCCGCGACCCGCAGCGTGCTCGCACCGACATGGCGGGCCACGCGCGTGACGCCCATGCGGGCGAGCGTGTCGAGAATCTCGCTCGGCGCCGGCACGAGATGATCCGGCAGCCAGCCCTGCCGCACGACGAGCTCCAGCAACGCGAGCGCCGCGAACGGCAGCGCGAGGCCCGCGATGCGCCACTTGCGAAGGGGATCGCGCCGGCGGGCGCGTGGCGAGGCGGAGCGGCGGGGCGCGAGCGCATCGTCGCGGGCAGCGGTGTCCGTCATGGGCGGCAGTCTCAGTGCGAAGCGGCGACGAGCGGGCGCGCGAACGACGGATCGATCAGCGTATCGACGATCTTCGCGGGATCGACGCCGGGCTTGGTCAACTGCTCGGCCGTCAGCACCGGCGCCGCCGCCTTCAGCGCCGCGCGCTGGGTTTCGCCGGGAACGGGGTCGCTGAAGTCGTTGCGCTGAAGCTGCAGTTTCGCCACCTGCAGCGATACCTTCGATTCGTCGGCGACGATCTGCGCCGTATCGGCCGGATGCGCGATGATCCATTGGCGCGCGCGATCGTAGACCTTCAGTACGCGCGTGACCGCCTGCGGGTACTGGCTGGAAAATGCGTCGCGGACGTTCAGGAAACCATAGGTGTTGAACGCAACGTTGCGGTAGAGCAGGCGAGCGCCGTCGTCGATTTGCGCGGCAGCCATGTGCGGATCGAGGCCCGCCCACGCATCGACTTGACCGTTCGCGAGTGCGGTGCGCCCGTCGGGATGCTGCAGGTTGACGATCTCGACGTCGTCGCGGGTCAGGCCGGCCGTGTGCAGCGCGCGCAGCGTGAACAGGAACGGATCGGTGCCGCGTGTCGCGGCGATCTTCTTGCCCTTCAGGTCCGCGAGCGTGCGGATCGGCGAATCCTTGCGGACCACGAGCGCGGTCCACTCGGGGCGGGAGAACACGTAGACCGTATGGATCGGGTTGCCGTTCGCGCGCGCGAGCACCGACGCGAGACCCGCGGCGGAACCGAAATCGACCGCACCGCTGTTCAGGTATTCGAGTGCGCGATTGCTGCCCAGGCTCAGCACCCAGCGAATCGACGTGCGGTCGGCCTTGAATTCGTCTTCGAGCCAGCCGAAGTGGCGGATCACCAGGCTCTCCGGTGAGTAGTACGCGTAGTCGACGCGGATTTCCGCGGGCGTTGCTGCGCGTGCGTGCACCGGGAAGAGACCGGCGAACGCGGCAACGACGAGGGCTGCGGATTGCCACGCGCGGGACCAGGACAGCTTCATCGGGGATTCTCCGGAAGGGCGGCAATGAGCCGCGAACAGGCAGGGTGACCGGCCAATGTAACGAAGCATCGGCGATCCGCGAACGAAGAAATCCGCGATTGAACATGTGCGTTGCTGCTAAGAGGCCAGTTCAAAAAGACCCTCGAGGGGCTGTTAACTTCGCCGGCGACCTGTTAACCTCAAGCATCTGAGCAACGGGATCATGAGGAATGCAAGCGCCGATCGTTGATGACGAATTGTGGATA
>NZ_JAAGPP010000328.1:0-2019 GCF_017104975.1 Burkholderia sp. Ac-20344 | reverse complement strand
CGTGCTGCGCGGCCCGAACTGGACGCGCCTGCCGCCCGGCGCCGGCCGCCGCATCGCATTGACGATCGACGACGGCCCGGACCCGGACGTCACGCCGCGCGTGCTCGACCTGCTCGACCGTTACGACGCGCGCGCGACGTTCTTCTGCATCGGCGATCTCGCACGCCGTCATCCGCGCTGGATCGAGGCGATCGTCGCGCGCGGTCACGCGATCGAGAACCACAGCCAGCGGCACCGGCACACGTTCTCGCTGTCGGGGCCGGCCGCACTGCGGCGTGAGATCGCGGCCGCGCAGCAGACGCTGACCGAGATCGCTGGTACGCGCCCGCTGTTCTTCCGCGCGCCGGCCGGGCTGCGCAATCCGTTTCTCGAACCGGTGCTGTGCGAACTCGGCCTGCAGCTCGCGAGCTGGACGCGGCGCGGCTTCGACACGCGCGCACGCGATGCCGCGACCGTCACGCGCCGCCTGCTCCACGGTCTCGAGGCGCGCGACATCCTGCTCGTGCACGACGGCCACGCGGCACGCGACGCGCGCGGCGAACCGGTCGTGCTCGACGTGCTGCAAGCGGTGCTGCGCGCGGCCGCCGACGCGCAGTTGCACTGGACCACGCTGCGCGCGGCGCTCGCGCCCGACCCGCCCGGCGGGCCGGGCGAGCCGGCCGGTTCGGCACCCCCGTTTGATAAAATCTGACCTCGAACGGCGCGCCTGCCAGCCCAGCTGCGGCGCCCGTTCCGGCCACCGGATGCGACCCTCGTGAAACCTCTCCTGCTCTCGCACTTCACCGCCACCAGCTGCATCGGCCGCGGCCTCGATGCGACCCTCGATGCGCTGCGCCACGCGCGTGGCGGGCTCACGCCCTGCGACTTCGAGCGTGCGGATCTCGACACGTGGATCGGCGTGGTGGACGGCGTCGATGCACAGCCCGTGCGGACCGACCTCGCCGACTTCGACTGCCGCAACAACCGCCTCGCACAGCTCGGCCTCACGCAGGACGGCTTCGACGCACGCGTCGCGGCGGCCGTCGCGCACTACGGTGCGGCGCGCGTCGGCGTGTTCATCGGCACGAGCACGGCCGGCATCCTCGAGACCGAGCACGCGTATCAGCGCCGCGATCCGGCGAGCGGCGCGCTGCCTGCCGACTTCCGCTACGCACAGACGCACAACCCATATTCGCCGGCCGCGTTCGTGCGCGCGTTTTTCGCGCTGCGCGGGCCGGCGATGGCGATCTCGTCCGCCTGCTCGTCCGGTGCGAAGGTGTTCGGCTCCGCGCGCCGCATGATCGAGGCGGGCTTGATCGACGCGGCCGTCGTCGGCGGCGTCGATTCGCTGTGCCTGACGACGCTGTACGGCTTCAATTCGCTCGAACTGCTGTCGCGCCAGCCGTGCCGTCCGTTCGACGTCGCACGCGACGGCATCTCGATCGGCGAGGCCGCCGCGTTCGCACTCGTCGAACGCGCGCCCGACCCGCCCGCCGCACTTGACGCCGACGCGGTCCTGCTGCTCGGCATCGGCGAATCGAGCGACGCGCATCACATGTCGTCGCCGCATCCGGAAGGGCTCGGCGCGCGCGTCGCAATCGAGCAGGCGCTCGCATCCGCCGGCCTCGGCGCGAACGATATCGACTACGTGAACCTGCACGGCACCGCGACGCCGAGCAACGACGCGGCCGAAAGCCGTGCGATCGGCGCGCTGTTCGCCAGCACGCCGTGCAGCTCGACGAAGGGCGCGACCGGCCATACGCTCGGCGCGGCGGGTGCGCTCGAGGCGGTCGCCGCCGCGCTCGCGCTGCGCGACCAGTTCGTGCCGGCCGGCGTCAACACGACGCAACCCGATCCGACACTCGCCGCCGACTACGTGCTCGCGAGCCGCGATGCGCGCGTGCGCGCCGTCCTCTCCAATTCGTTCGGCTTCGGCGGCACGAATTGCAGCCTGATCCTCGGCCGCGCCGACCACGCCCGCCGTTGAGGCCCACCATGACACTCACCGCCTTCATCGAAAGCATCGGCCTCGTCGGCCCA
>NZ_JAAGPP010000327.1:0-234 GCF_017104975.1 Burkholderia sp. Ac-20344 | reverse complement strand
TAGAGTGCTGGCCGAGAGTACAGCGTGCTGTACAGAACTATAGAGATTCAGTAAGTGATGGACAGTCACGCTAGAATTCTTTTGCAAAAACACTCTGATAGTTCTCGACTTGACAGTCTACGGCTGTTAGCGCGGTGTGCTGATAAAGCCATGAACAGAGCACATTATAGTCGCATAGTTTTCTTAGTGCTTATTCATGTCCTATTTTTTTTTTTTTTTTTATTTTTTTTTTTA
>NZ_JAAGPP010000326.1:0-2061 GCF_017104975.1 Burkholderia sp. Ac-20344 | reverse complement strand
CCGAAGCCGAAGCGGCCACGCAGCGTCACGCAGCCGCGATCGCCGAAGCCGAGGCCGCCGCACAGCGCCACACGGCTGCGATCGCGGAAGCCGAAGCGCTCGCGCAGCAGCACATGCAGGCGATCGCGGAAACGCAGGCCGCCGCGCAGCGTCATGCCGACGCGACCGCCGAGGCCGAAGCCGTCACGCAACGCCATACCGAAGCGATCGCGCAGGCCGAGGCGGCCGCGCAACGCCACGCCGATGCCACCGCGCAGGCCGAAGCCGTCACGCAGCGCCACACCGAAGCGATCGCACAAGCCGAAGCGGCTGCGCAGCACCACGCGAAGGCCATCGCCGACGCCGAGGCGCTGGTCGAAGCCGTCGTCAAGGAAGCCGCGACGAACGCCGTCGCCGCGACGACAGTTGCCGCGGAAGTCGTCGAACCTGCACCGGCCGGCGCGCCGGCGGCAGAACCGGCCGTGATCGCGCCCGCGCCGGCTGCTGCCGAAACGGTGGAGGCAACGACCGACGCCGAAACGGCCATCGTCGCGACGGCGCAAGCCGAAACGCCGGTTGAAGTCGAAGCCGACGCCGTCACCCCTCCGGCTCCGTCCGACAAAGCGACGCTCCACGTGTCGCGTCCGACGCAGAACGAACTCACGCTGACCATCAACGGCGAATCGATCACGCTGCATCCGGAGCAACTGGGCCAGCTGATCGAGGAACTCGCGCATGCGCGCGCGTCGATGCAGCCGGAGCCGCCGCCCGGCATCCCGGCCGGCTGGCGCTTCGTGACGACGAAGAACCCGATGATGGCCGTGCAGAAGCAGACGAACGGCGACCGCCTGCTGGTGGCCCGCCACACGGGCTACGGCTGGGTGCCGTTCACGTTCTCGCCGGATGTCGTGATCCAGATGTACATGATGCTGACCCAGCGCTAAGTGCCGGCAGGCAGCAACCGCCCCGCCGAAAACGAAACAGCCCGACCGGTTCACACCGATCGGGCTGTTTGCTTTCCGGCTGCCGGGAGGCACGCCTCCCGGGAAATACTCAGCGATCCACCGGCGCCTGCACGCGCGCCTTCCACTGGCCGCCCTTGCCGCGCCAGTAGCGCCACGCGGATGCGAACGTCGCGCCGACGTAGAACAGCGCGACGAGCGGCAGCGCCGGCGCCCACAGCGGCGAGCGCCGGTAGTAGCGCAGCATCGGCGCATACGCGGCGCACATCGACGCCCACGCGAGCCACGCCGGCCATGCACGCGCGCCGTACGCGAGCGCGGCGGCGGGCGGCACGAGATAGATGATCGTCATCCCGAGCAGCGTGCCGGCCAGCAGCAGCGGCGAATAGTGCAGCTGCGTGAACGCGGTGCGCGCGATCATGTTCCAGATGTCGCGCCAGCTGTCGTACGGGCGCAGCGACACGCTGCGGTCGGCCAGGTCGAGCCGGATCGGATGGCGGCCTTCGCCGCGGTGCTTGATCTGCGCGGCGAGGCTGCAGTCGTCGATCAGCGCGCCGCGGATCGACTCGATGCCGCCCGCTTCCTCGAGCGCCGTGCGCTTCACCAGCATGCAGCCGCCCGCGGCGCCGGCCGTCCGGTTGCGCGGGTTGTTGATCCACGAGAACGGGTAGAGCTTCGCGAAGAAGAACACGAACGCCGGGATCAGCGCCTTTTCCCAGAACGAATCGCAGCGCAGCCGCACCATCAGCGACACGAGATCGCGGTTCTCGGCCTGCGCGCGCGTCACGAGCTGCGCGACGGCGTCGGGCGGATGGCCGATGTCGGCATCCGTCAGCAGCAGGTAGTCGGCCGGCAGGCCGAGCGTCTGCACCGCGGCGATCCCCTGCGACTGCGCCCATACCTTGCCCGACCAGCCGGCCGGCAGCGGCTTCGCGGCCAGCACCGTCAGCCGCTCGGCGCGGTTGATCGCGAGTGCGGCCGCGCGGGCTGCGTCGGCGGTACCGTCGTCGCTGTGGTCGTCGACAATGATCAGATGAAATTCGCCCGGGTAATCCTGCTCGAGCAGCGAAGTTGCCGCCCGGGCGATCACGTCGGCCTCGTTGCGCGCCGGCACGACCGG
>NZ_JAAGPP010000325.1:0-2437 GCF_017104975.1 Burkholderia sp. Ac-20344 | reverse complement strand
CACGATCGATCCCGGCACCGTGCGCGCGGTGGCCGATGCCGCCGCACCACGCGGCTTCCCGCTCGCCGACGCGCCCGTGTCGGGCGGCACCGGCGGCGCGCAGGCCGGCACGCTGACCTTCATGGTCGGCGCGGACGCCGCGCTGTTCGAGCGCATCCGCCCCGTGCTGCTCGACATGGGCAAGAACGTCGTGCACTGCGGCGCCACGGGCACCGGGCAGATCGCGAAGATCTGCAACAACCTGCTGCTCGGAATCTCGATGATGGGCGTGTCGGAAGCGATGGCGCTCGGCGCCGCGCTCGGCATCGATCCCGCCGTGCTGGCCGGCATCATCAATACGTCGACCGGCCGCTGCTGGAGCTCGGACACGTACAACCCGTATCCGGGCGTGAGCGACACGGCGCCGGCCGCGCGCGGCTACGCGGGCGGGTTCGCGGCGAACCTGATGCTGAAGGATCTCGGGCTCGCGACCGAAGCGGCACGGAGCGCGCACCAGCCAGTGTGGATGGGCGCGCTCGCACAGCAGCTCTATCAGTCGATGAGCCAGCAGGGGATCGGCACGCTCGACTTCTCCGCGTGCGTGAAGCTGTACGAGGCGCAGCCGGCGTAACCGCCGCAGCCTGCGCCGGACGTGCGCCGACCCGCGATGTGCGTGAACGGCATCGCGGGTCGTTTTGCATGCGGGGGGAAGAAAAGCGTGGGCGGCGACGGCGCATCAACGCCGCCGGCCGTTCAACCGCGCGGGTTCGACGCCGTCTCGAAGGTCGGATGGCACTCGAACGCGAGTTCGGAGCGCGCGCCGACACGGCTGCCGCCGGTCAGCGATTCCTGCTTCATGCTCGCGCGCATGCCGCGCTGCGTGCAGTAGTTGGTGGCTTCGTCGACGGCCTTCGTGTGGGCGTCGGCCCACGTCGTCGACACGCCGACCGTGCGCGTCGTCACGGTGAACACGTTCGGGTTCGACGTCGCGGTCACGTCGGAAGCGGTCGAACACGCGGCGAGCAAGCATGCAACAGCCGCGACGGTCAACCATCGCAAGGTTCGAAAGGAAACTGGAGTGGACATGGGGGGCAAGCGCGCGCCGTTCGACGCGCATTGAACAACATAGGCGACAGTATGCCTGCTCGATCGCCGGAGATCATGCCCCTTTCGGTGAACACATTGTTTCGAATGGTTAAACGATGATGAAAATGGGGCAATATTTCCGCCCCATTTCCGGGCCAGATGCCGCAAGCGGGTAGTTTTGTCCGATCACCCCGCCGCATGATGCTTTCCCCCCGATCAGTGCGCGGCTTCCCGCCTGATCCTTGCCGATGCTTCCGCGAGGTTCCGCCACGCCGGCTGCCCCGGCGCGTAGCGCGCGCGGATGTACGCGGCGAGTTCGGCCATCTGCCGGTCGTCGAACGCATCGGCGAAGCCCGGCATGTAGCCGAGCGCGCCGGTGGCCGGCTGGTCGATCCCGTGATGCAGCACGCGCAGCAGGTTGTCCGGCGCGGCCTGGCTGACGCTCGTGTTGAGCCCCATCAGCGGGCGTACGCCAAAATGCCCGACGCCGCCCGATTCCGCGTGACAGACCGCGCACGCGGCGTCGAACGCACGGCGACCGCTCTCGAGGCCGAGCGTCGCGACGGCTTCCGCGCCGCGCGCCTGCCGGGCGGCCGCGTCGGCGGCCGCCGCTGCATCGACGGGCGGCGACAACGACGCGAGATAGTGCGCGATCGCCTGGACATCGGCCTCGGGCAGCGACGCGAGCCCCGCGACGACGGGGGCCATCGGCCCGGCCGCGACGCCGTGCTGCGCGGAGAAACCCGTGCGCAAGTAGTCGAACAGCGCGCCTTCGGTCCACGGCACCGGCGCAGCCGGCGATGCGACGAGCGGCGGCGCCACCCATCCCTCGGCTTCACCGCCCGACAGGTACGCGAAGCCGCCCTTTTCCGCGCCCAGCGCATTGCGCGGCGTGTGGCACGCGCCGCAGTGCCCGGCGCCGTCGACCAGGTACTTGCCGCGATTCCACATCGCGGAGCGCGCCGGGTCCGGCGCGAACGGCCGCGCATCGTGAAACAGCCAGTTCCAGCCGGCGACGAGACGCCGCTGGTCGAGCGGGAACGGCAGCTTCGTCTTCGGCGGCACGTGCTTCACCGGCGGCTGCGACATCAGGTACGCATAGAGCGCGAGCAGGTCCGGCTCGCTCAGCTTCGCGAACGCCGTGTACGGGAACGCCGGGTACAGGTGCGTGCCGTCGCGCGAGATGCCTTCGCGCATCGCGCGTGCGAACGCCGGATACGACCATGTGCCGATGCCGGTTTCCGGATCGGGCGTGAGGTTCGTCGTATAGATCGTGCCGAACGGCGTATCGAGCGCGAGCCCGCCCGCGTGGGTCGCGCCGCCCGGCGCGGTGTGGCACACCGCGCAGTCGCCGGCGAGCGCGACCTGGCGG
>NZ_JAAGPP010000324.1:0-2253 GCF_017104975.1 Burkholderia sp. Ac-20344 | reverse complement strand
GAGCCCGGCTGGCTGGCGCGCGCAGCCTGGCCGCTGCCCGGCCAGAACAGCGCGAGCGGATTCGACAGCACCGTGCGGACGATCGCGGCGACGAGCGCGCGCACCTTGGTTGGGCGCAGGCTGCGCGAGCGCACCGCCATCGTGAACGCGAGCGCGAAGCTCACGAGCACGTTGAGGATCGCCATGCTGAGCACGCCGGCGCCGGCCCACCACAGCTCGGGCGTGCCGAGCGCGGCCTTGCCCAGCACGCCGAGCGCGATCCCGATCGAACCGGCCGACAGCGTCACGTGCCGTACCTCGAACGGGAACATGAACACGGTGACGATCGCCGGAATGAGGCCGAGCATCAGGCCGAGGCCGACGTTCGCGACCACGCCGGCCACGTTCGACCGGCAGAAGTGCGCGAGCTTCGCGGCGCCGGCCGCGCCGAGCGTGATGCGCAGCCGGCGGTTGTACGTGAGCGCGTCGCCGACCCGGTGCAGCACGAACCAGTTGTCGGCCCAGCCCGCGAGCAGGCTCGACGCCCACAGCAGCACGCCCGTCAGCGCCGCGTAGAGCGGCGTCGGGCCGAGCAGCGAGAACGAGTGCAGCGTCGCGTGCGCCTTCTCCGGCGAAATCAGGTTCGCGTGCAGAACGTTGCCCGCGAACAGTTGCACGAGCAGGCACACGGGCAGCACGACGAGCACGTTGCCGGAAATCGCGGCGGCCTGCGTGCGGATCAGCGCGATCACCGACGACACGAACGCCTTCACGCCTTCCTC
Organism: Burkholderia sp. Ac-20344; assembly: GCF_017104975.1. Classification (NCBI taxonomy): domain Bacteria; kingdom Pseudomonadati; phylum Pseudomonadota; class Betaproteobacteria; order Burkholderiales; family Burkholderiaceae; genus Burkholderia; species Burkholderia sp. Ac-20344. The sequence goes on along the minus strand of NZ_JAAGPP010000324.1, from coordinate 1,492 downwards.
GTGGCCGGTGTCGTCGAGCTCGCGCGCGAGCGTCGGCGCGGTCATCGCGGGCTGCTTGGTCGCGAGCGTGAAGTGCAGGAAGTGCATCAGCATGAAGCTGGCCGCATAGTTGACGCCCGCGAGCAGCCCTTCGAGCATCGACTGCAGGTGCGCGCCCGTGATCGCGAACTTCACGCACACGGTCACGACCGTGACGAGGCCGCCGCCGGCCGCCATCCGCAGCATCTTCAGGTACTCGGCGCGGCCGCGCGAGATGTAGTGCTCGCCGGTGTCCGCGTTGGTCTCGACGAGCTTGCGCGCGAACAGCGAGAAGTTGCTGCGCACGAGGTGCGACACGCTCTGGCTGTTGTGGTTCGCGTCGATGAGCTCGGCCGTCAGGTGCGCCATCCCGTGCAGGTCGTCGCGCGCCATCCACGCGTTGAGCAGCATCTCGGCGCGCAGGATGCGCATGCGCATCCGCTCGACCTGGAACACGATGTCGACCGACACGCCGTTGCGGTACAGGTGAGAGAACACGTTGTCGACGGCGATCCGGCATTCGTCGAGCAGCACGCGCAGGTAGTTCACCTCGTGCAGCAGCTTGCTCGGGTCGCCGCCGTCCTCGACGGCCGCGTGCGCGGTCTCGACTGCGAGCATCGCGCGCGTGAGGCGGTAGAACGGCTGCGTTTCGAGCGGCTTGCGCGCGTCGTCGTCGGAGAGCCGGCTGCGCACCGTCTGCGACAGGCCGGTCGAGCTGATCTGGCAGGTCAGGTTGTGCAGCGCGGCCAGCAGGTCGCGCGAGAACGAGCCCGGCTCGTGGCCCGCCTCGTCGGTGACGTCGAACGAGACCAGCTCGGCGAGGCGGGCGAGCAGGTCGTCGGGCAGCGCGTCGATCCATTGCGCGTCTTCCGGCGTCGGGAACATCAGCGTGAAGAGCGCGGACAGCTCGCGGCGGTTCGGCGCGGGCGGGATCAGCGACGAGTCGATCCGCTCGAACAGCGCGCCGAAGAAGCCCGAGTGCACGGGCATGCCGGCGTCGCACAGGAGCGAGATGCCGTCGCACTCGCGCAGGATGCCGCGCAGGATGCGCGCAGCGTGCGCTTTCCATGCGGGATTGCGATCGAGCACGTGGAACAGGTAGCGCAGCCGCGCATGGGCCGGATACGCGCGCGCATCGGCGTCGCGCTCGGCCGGCGCGTCCTGCATCGTGCCGGTGCGGCGCAGCCAGTGCGCGAGCTCGATCAGCCATTCGCTGCGCTCGGCGTACGACGCATCGGCGTCGGCGTGCGCGAGTAGCGCATCGAGCTGATGACTGGCATTGCGCGACGCGCGCCACTTCTTGATCAGGGTCGTCAGGGAACGAAACATAAACGGAATAGCGAAAGCCCTCGGCGGGCGGGTTCGGGATGCCGGCCGGGGAAACGGCGCGGCGCCGGGGAGAACGGGTGAGACGGGGCCGGTTGCAGGACGATGCGCGGCGACCCGCGATGCGGCTGCCCCGTTGCGGTGCACA
>NZ_JAAGPP010000323.1:0-2447 GCF_017104975.1 Burkholderia sp. Ac-20344 | reverse complement strand
CGGTGGCACCGGTCGAGGCGGTCGATGCCGGTGCCGCCGCCGTCGTGCCGGTCGCGGGCATCGCGATCGCACCCGAGCCGCCCGTCAGCCTGTCGAGTGCGGTTTGCAGCGCATCGCGGCCGGACGCCAGCGTGGCCGGCCGGGTGGCGGAGGCCGCGTCCCGGGCCGCGTGATCCGTCAGCGTGGCCGTGGCATCGGGCTGGCCGGATACGGCCGTCTTTTGCGCGGCGGCAGCGGCGGCAGTCGCAGCCGCATCGGCCGGTGTCGCGTTGTCCGTGCGCGCCTGCAGTTGCGCCTGCACGGCCGCGGCGGCCGCGAGCGCGGCGGCATCGGGGTTGGTGGCGGCGTTCGTGGTCGTATCGTCGGTCGCGTCGTCGTCATCGGTCGCGGACGGCTTCGTGCCGGCGGCCTGCTTCGACGAAGCCTGTGTCGTCGACGCATCCGGTGCGCCGGAATTCGACGCATCGCGACGCGTGCTGACGCTTTGCTTCAGCGTCTGTGCGAACGGCACGGCGCTCGTCGCGGTCGCGGCTTCGTTGCCGGCGGCGCCGGACGAACCCGAGCCGCGTGCGGCCTTGAGTGCGGTGCCGGCGGTGTCGAGCAGCGCGCCGAGCAGGGGCAGGGGAGGCATGACGGTTCTCTCGTTCGAATGCGGTGGTCGGTTACGACGAACGGGCCGCGTCGGCCCGCATGCGCAGGATCTTCGCGGCGTGTTCGTCGGCGTCGCGCTGTTCGCGCCGGGCGTCGCGCTTCGCTTCCTGCGCGACGCCGCGCGCCTGCAGGATTTCAAACGAGCCGACGGTGCGCTTCTTCTGTTGCCAGTTCGGGCGTGCTTCGTCGATGCGGACTTCGGCCGCCGCCAGCACGGTGCGCTGCTGCGCGATCGCGGCGTCGAGCGTGTCGATGAACGCCTGGAAATTGCGCCAGTTGCCGGCCGGCATCCCGTGCTGCGCGGATTGCGAGAAGCGCGCGTGGTATTCGTCGCGGTAGCGCAGCAGCGCGTCGAGCTGCTCGGCGGCCGCGGTGCGGTCGCGCTGCGCGGTGCCGAGCTGCTTCGCGGCGGAATCGAGATCTTCCTGCGCGCGGTCGAGCAGCAACTGAAGGGGAAAGCCGTGGGCCATCGGGATCAGCCTCCGTAAGCGTCGAACAGAGCATCGAGCCCGGCGAGGCTCGACGCGAACGGCGCGCATTCGCGAAAGCCTTGCTGCAGGAACGCCTCGATGCGCGGATAGAGCGCGATCGCGCGGTCGAGCTGCGCGTCGCGGCCGGGCGCGTACGCGCCGACCGCGATCAGGTCGCGATTGCGCTGGTAGCGCGACAGCATCTGCTTGAACTGCCGGACGTGGTCGAGGTGCTTTTCGTCGATCAGCGCGGTCATCGCGCGGCTGATCGACGCCTCGATGTCGATCGCCGGATAGTGGCCGGCCTCGGCGAGCGCACGTGACAGCACGACGTGGCCGTCGAGGATCGCGCGCGCCGAATCGGCGATCGGGTCCTGCTGGTCGTCGCCTTCGGTCAGCACCGTGTAGAACGCGGTGATCGAGCCGCCGCCTTCCGGCCCGTTGCCGGTGCGCTCGACGAGCGCCGGCAGCTTCGCGAACACCGACGGCGGGTAGCCCTTGGTCGCGGGCGGCTCGCCGATCGCCAGCGCGATCTCGCGCTGCGCCATCGCGTAGCGCGTCAGCGAATCCATCAGCAGCAGCACGTGCTTGCCCTGGTCGCGGAAATACTCGGCGAGCGATGTCGCGTAGGCCGCGCCCTGCATGCGCAGCAGCGGCGACACGTCGGCCGGCGCCGCGACGACGACCGAGCGCGCGAGCCCGTCCTCGCCGAGAATCTGTTCGATGAATTCCTTCACTTCGCGTCCGCGTTCGCCGATCAGCCCGATCACGATCACTTCCGCGCTCGTGTAGCGCGCCATCGTGCCGAGCAGCACCGACTTGCCGACGCCGGAGCCCGCGAACAGGCCCATCCGCTGCCCGCGGCCGACGGTGAGCAGCGCATTGATCGCGCGCACGCCGACGTCGAGCACGTGGTGGATCGGTTCGCGCTCGAGCGGGTTGATCGACGGCGCCGACAGCGGCGCGTCGACCTTCGACGCGAGCGGGCCGAGGCCGTCGAGCGGGCGGCCCGACGCGTCGACGACGCGCCCGAGCATCTCCCAGCCGACCGGCAGCCGCTTCGCGCCCGCGAGCGGATCGGCGACGGGCGCGCTTTCGAGCGGCCACACGCGCGCGCCGGGCAGGACGCCCGCGACGTCGGTGGTCGGCATCAGGAACAGGCGGTCGCCGGCGAAGCCGACGACTTCGGCTTGCGCGTGCGGCAGCGTGCTGCCCGGCGGCAGTTCGATCGTGCATTCGGCGCCGACCGACAGGCGCAGCCCGATCGCCTCGAGCACGAGGCCGGCCGCGCGCGTGAGGCGCACGCACGGCCGCAGCGGCAGCGCA
>NZ_JAAGPP010000322.1:0-2464 GCF_017104975.1 Burkholderia sp. Ac-20344 | reverse complement strand
GGCCCGCACGCGCCGCCATCGCGTGGACGCCGCATGGCTCGTCGTGCTGTACGGCATGCCGGGCTTCGGCTACATCATCACCGCGACGTTCCTGCCCGTGATCGCGCGCGCCGCGCTGCCGGCCGGTTCGCCGTGGCCCGACCTGTTCTGGCCGATGTTCGGCGCGGCGCTGATCGTCGGCGCGATCACCGCCGCGCGGCTGCCCGGGCACTGGGACAACCGGCTGCTGCTGGCGGCCGGTTGCGCGACGCAGGCGCTCGGCATTGCCGCCGGGATCGTGTGGCCGAACGCGGCCGGCTTCTCGGTCGGCAGCGCGCTGCTCGGCCTGCCGTTCACCGCGATCACGCTGTTCGCGATGCGCGAGGCGCGGCGCTTGCACGGCGAGCGGGCAGCCGGGCTGATGGGCTATGCGACCGCGTCGTACGGCGTCGGGCAGATTCTCGGCCCGCTCGTCGCGGCGCCGCTGGCCGCGCGCTTCGGGTCGTTTTCCCCCGCGCTGTGGGTCGCGGTGGCCGCGTTGTTGCTCGGCGCCGCCGGCTTCGCGGCGACCGCCGCACGAGGGCGCCCGCAACCCTGATCTCGGCGGGGACGGATCGTCTGCGGCACGGGCAAACTCGCTAGAATGAAGCCTTTCCCGCGCCGAGCGGGTGCGCGGGCAGCCGGCTGGCGGCCGTCCGGCGCCTGCCAGATCCCCATCGATGACCACCGCCGACTACCGCTTTTGCCCGCGCTGCGCGAGCCCGCTCACCGAGCGCGCCGATTCCGACCATGAAGGCGGCCGCATTCGCCAGGCGTGCCCCGACGACAATTGCGGCTATGTCCACTGGAACAACCCGTTGCCCGTCGTCGCGGCGATCGTGGAACTCGACGGCAAGATCCTGCTCGCGCGCAACGCGGCCTGGCCCGAAGGCATGTTCGCGCTGATCACCGGCTTCCTCGAGAACGGCGAGACGCCCGAGGACGGTATCGCGCGCGAGGTATTCGAGGAAACGGCGCTGAAGGCCGAGCACGTGTCGCTCGTCGGCGTCTACGAATTCATCCGCAAGAACGAGCTGATCATCGCGTACCACGTGCGGGCGTCGGGCACGGTCGCGCTGTCGCCGGAACTGCTCGAATACAAGCTCGTCGATCCGCCGCTGCTGCGCCCGTGGCGCGCCGGCACGGGCGTCGCGCTCGCCGACTGGATGCGGGCGCGCGGCCTCGATTTCGAATTCGTCGACCGGCCGGGGCAGTGACGGGCCGGCTCGCCCGCCGCGTTGCATCCGCCGTGCCGCGAGCGATCGCGGCGCGGCGCTCCGCCTCTTGCCGGCGCGCCGTGTCATGCGGCCGCCGCGCTTCGTCCTCATCGCTTTCATCGTCCCGACCGCCATCGCCATGTCCGACAAGCCGCAACCGCGTCCGCGCGACGCCTATCGCCACTTCCTGCCGATCACGACCCGCTGGATGGACAACGACGTCTACGGGCACGTGAACAACGTCGTGTACTACAGCTACTTCGACACGGTCGTGAACGAATACCTGATCCGCGCCGGCGTGCTCGACGTCGAGCACGGGCAGACGATCGGCCTCGTGGTCGAGACGCAGTGCAACTACTTCGCACCGCTGGTGTTTCCGCAATCGGTCGACGCAGGGCTGCGGGTCGTGAAGCTCGGCACGTCGAGCGTGCGCTACGAGGTCGGGCTGTTCGCGCAGGGCGACGCGTCGCCCGCCGCGCAGGGGCACTTCGTGCACGTGTACGTCGATCGCGGCACGCGCCGGCCGGTGCCGCTGCCCGACGCGCTGCGCGCCGCGCTCGAGCCGCTCGCGGCCTGATTTCGCTTTGCACGCGTTCGCGCTCCAGGCCTTCAACGGCCTCAGCTACGGCTTGCTGCTGTTCATGCTGTCGGCCGGACTCACGCTGATCTTCAGCGTGCAGGGCGTGCTCAACTTCGCGCATGCGAGCTTCTACATGCTCGGCGCGTATGTCGGCTACAGCATCGCGGCCAGCGCGGGATTCTGGCCCGCGCTGGTACTCGCGCCGCTCGCGGTCGGGCTGCTCGGCGCCGGCTGCGAACGTGCTCTGCTGCGCCGCGTGCAGGCGCGCGGCCATACGAGCGAACTGCTGCTGACCTTCGGCCTCGCTTACCTGATCGGCGAAGGCGCGAAACTCGCGTGGGGCCTTGCGCCGCTGCCGGCCCCCGTGCCGGCGCTGTTCGACGGCGCACCCGTGACCGTATTCGGCCTCGCGCTGCCGCGCTACCGGCTGTTCATGATGGGGATGTCCACGGCGATGCTGGTCGCGCTCGGCGTGCTGCTGCGCGCATCGCGCATCGGGCTCGTGGTGCGCGCGGCGCTCACGCACCGTGCGGCCGTCGAGGCGCTCGGCTACGACGTGCCGCGCGTGATGACGGCGCTGTTCGGCGCGGGCACCGCGCTGGCGGCGCTGGCCGGCGTGATCGGCGCGCCGCTCGCGGTGATCGAACCC
>NZ_JAAGPP010000321.1:0-2445 GCF_017104975.1 Burkholderia sp. Ac-20344 | reverse complement strand
GAGGAAGGCGCGCTGGCCGACGCACGCGGTGCGCTCGCGCGCGGCGACCGCACGGCGTTTGCCGCGTCGCTCGCGCAGGTGCAGGCGCGGGTGCAGGCGCGGGTGCAGGCGAGTGCGCCGAACGATCCCGACATGCTCGCCGCGATCGGCGCGCAGTGGATCGACGCGGGCGAACCGGACCGCGGCCTCGCACTGTTGCACGACTGGATCGCCGCGCAACCGAACGAAGCCGATGCGGACGTGCGGCTGCGCTATGGCGACCTGCTCGGCAGCGCGGGGCGCGACGACGCGCTTGCCGCGTGGCTCGACACGCTGCGCCGGGAACCGTCGCTGACGCCCGCGCAGACGGCGAGGCTCGAGGACCAGTCGCTGCGGCTCGTGTTGCGGCAGACCGACGATGCGATCGCGCAGCAGGATTACGCGCAGGCGCGCAAGCGGCTCGATCGTGCGAGCCCGGCCGGCCGTGCGGACAAGCGCTATGCGCTCGAGCTGGCCGATCTGGAACGCGCGCAGGGCCGTTACGACGCGGCGCGCGATGCGCTCGCGCCGGTCGTCGCGCGTACGCCGGACGATGCCGATACGCAGCTCGCGCTTGCACGCATCGACGAGGACAGCGGCAACCGTGCGGCCGCGCTTGCACGCGTGCAGGCGGTGCTCGCGCGCACGCCGGACGACGACGTCGACACGCAACTGTCGGCCGTACGCCGCCTGAACGCGCTGCGCCGCCCGGACGAAGCCCTGCAGGTGACCGACCGGCTGCATGCCGCGTATCCGGCGCGCGCCGACGTGTCGGTCGCGGCCGGGCGCGTGGCCGAGGCGCAAGGCCGCCATGACGACGCGGCGTCGCTGTACCGGTTGTCGCAGTCGCAGGAACGCGCGACGGGCGTGCGCCCGGGCCGCGACGGCCTCACGCCCGCGCAGGCTGCGTTCGCGGATCTCGAGCAGCGGCGCAATCCCGAGATCGAGACCGGCTGGACGCCCGCGTACAAGTCGGGCGACGAAGGCATCTCGTCGTATCGCGCGCAGCAGGTGCCGATCTACATGCAGATGCCGATCCGCTACGACGGGCACGTGTTCGCGCAGGTCGATACCGTGCATCTCGACCCGGGCACGCTCGACACGAGCGACCCGAACGCGTATTCGCTCAGGACGTTCGGCACCTACGCGGCGCTCAGGGCGCAGAACGCGCTGACGCCCGCGGCGATCGCGAATCCGCCGGGTTCGCTGCACCAGACGGCCACGGGCGTCGCGCTCGGCGCCGGCTATCTGTCGGACGCATGGCGCGTCGACCTCGGCACGTCGCCGCTCGGTTTTCCCGTGCATTACCTTGTCGGTGGCGTGCGCTATCGCTTCGACGCGGGCCCGGCGAGTTTCTCGGTGAACGCGTCGCGGCGGCCGGAAACGAGCAGCGTGCTGTCGTACGCGGGGATGCGCGACCCGTGGACGGGCGCGGTCTGGGGCGGCGTGCGCCGCGACGGCGTGAACCTGCGCGCGTCGGTCGACGTCGGCCGCACGAACCTGTTCGCGGAACTCGGCGCGGGCGTGCTGTCCGGCCGCAACGTCGAACGCAACGCGGAAGTCACGCTGCGCACGGGCTTCACGGTGCCGGTGTACGAGCGCGCGACGATGAAGGTCAGCACCGGGCTCGTCGGCAATGCATGGCACTACGCGCAGAACCTGCGCTACTACACGTACGGGCAGGGCGGCTATTACAGCCCGCAGCGCTACCTGTCGCTCGGCGTGCCGATCGAATGGGCGGGGCGGCATGATGCGCTGTCGTGGGACCTGACCGTCACGGGCGGGATCTCGAACAGCTACGAGAAGGATTCGCTGTTTTACCCGACGTTCTCGGACCAGCGGGCCGCGCAGGTGGCGGCCGGGTTCGTGTACGCGGGCAGCTCGACGCGCGGCGTGTCGTTCTCGTATGGCATCAACGGGATCGTCGAATACCGCGTGAACCCGCACCTGAGCGTCGGCGCGCAGCTGCACGTCGACCGGTCGCACGACTACGCGCCGAGTTCGGCGCTCGTGTACCTGCGCTACGCGTTCGACGCGCGCGAGCAACGCAGCTGGCTCGTGACGCCGACGCCGGTGCGGCTTTATTCGGATGACTAGGTTACAGGGGAACGTCGTGAATACCGAAATCGATGCCACCCGTCCCGCGTTCGGCGCCGCCAGCTTGCTGGGCCGCCTGCGTGCGCTGCTGGGCATGGGGCCGGCCGGCGGCCGTGTCGGCACGGTGAGCCGGCTCGCGATCGACGGCTTGCCCGATACCTGGACGCAGCTGGAAGCCGGCGGCCTGTACGCGATCTATGCGGCCGGCGGCACGCCGGCCTGCGACGCGCTGGTGTGGGAGAGCGCGCGACAGGCGCGCACCCGCGACGTGACGGTCGTGCTCGCGCGCGACGCGGCGCACGTCGCCGGGCAGATGCAGGCACGCGGCTA
>NZ_JAAGPP010000320.1:0-2645 GCF_017104975.1 Burkholderia sp. Ac-20344 | reverse complement strand
AGCGGGACGGGCACGGGCCACGCGCCGTCCGCCTGCGCGCCGCTGCCCGCGGCGAGCGCTTTCAGGTAGTCGAGCACGGCCCAGGTGTCCTGGGGGCCGAGCGTCGCGGCGAAGCCGGGCATCGTCGCCGCGCCGCGTTCGTCGCGCGTGCCATGGCGCACGCGCCAGAATAGTTCGCCGTCGAGACGACGCGCGAGCAGCGCGCCGGCGAAGGTCGGCGGCCAGTGCGAGAGCGTGGCCGCGAGCGGCCCTTCGCCGCGTCCATCCACACCGTGGCACGCCGCGCAGTGTTGCGCATACAGGTGCGCGCCGCGCATCACGTTCGATACCGAAAACGGCGCGGGATCGCGCTGGAAACTCGTCGGCACGGCGGGCGCGAGCCACAGCGAAGACGGCGGCCACGGTGCGAACCACGCCACGGCCAGCGCGGCGAGCGCCGACGCGCCCCGCCACTTGCGCGACCCGAGCGCGATGCCCGCGAGCACGACGGCCAGCGCCGTCGCCGCGGCGGCGAACGCGAGTTGCCGCGTGAGTCCCGCGTCGATGCGCAGCGTTTCGAGCGCGATGCGATGGGTCCACGGCCAGGCGGCTTGACCATCGGCGTCGCCCGTCAGCCCGAGCGCATGCAGCACGCGCGCCAGCGCGATTTGCGCGCGATACAGCCCTTGCAGAAACAGGAGCGCCCAGTCGGCGAACGTGGGCGCGTTCATCGGCACCATCCCCGCCGCGCGGCGGACCATCGTCGAACGGCACCGCGCATCTACCAGCTCGCATCGAGCCCGAGATGCCGCAGCGCGTCGTGACGCAGTTCGGCGAGGCGCGGGTCGCCGCGATGGCGCGGGTAGGGCAGATCGACGTGCAATTCGGCGACGATCCGCGCGGGACGCGGCCCGAACACGATCACGCGTTGCGCGAGGAACAGCGCTTCCTCGACATCGTGCGTGACGAGCAGCGCGGAGAAACCGTCGCGCTGCCACAGTGCGGTGAGCTCGGCCTGCATCGTGAGCCGCGTCAGCGAATCGAGCTTACCGAGCGGCTCGTCGAGAATCAGCAGGCGCGGATCGTTGACGAGCGCGCGGGCCAGGGCGACCCGCTGCGCCATCCCGCCGGACAGCTGATGCGGGAACACGTTCGAGAACGCCTGCAGCCCGACGCGCGCGAGCGCATCGTCGACGCGATGCTGCGACGTACGTGCCGCGCCACGCGCCTCGAGGCCGAGCGCGACGTTCGCGCGCACGCGCCGCCACGGGTACAGCGTCGGGTCCTGAAACACGACGATGCGCGACGGATCGGGTTGCCCGATCGGCACGCCGTCCTGCGCGATCGTGCCTTGCCGCGCGGCGTCGAGGCCCGCCACGAGGCGCAGCAGCGTCGACTTCCCGCAGCCGCTCGGGCCGAGCAGCGCGACGAATTCGCCGGCCGCGACCGACAGCGTGACGTCGTCGAGCACCGGCAGCGCACCGCCGGGGCCGTCGAACGCATGGCTCACGCGGCGGATGTCGATGCGCGCGCCGCGCGGTGCCGTGGCGGCAGGCGTAGCGGCAACGGACGATTCGAGTACGGCGGCGCTCACCATTTGACGGTTCCTTTCTGCCAGGCGAGCACGCGGTCGCGTACCGCGAACAGCAGCGCGATCAGCCCGGAAAACAGCAGCGCCATCACGATCAGCGCCGCATACATGTTCACGTACGATGCCCAGCCCTGCGCCCAGCTCAGGTACCAGCCGAGCCCAGATTTGACACCCATCATCTCGGCGACGACCAGCACCGTGAACGACGCGCTCAGCCCCATGAAGATGCCGACGAACACGTGCGGCAGCGCGGCCGGAATCGCGACGTGCAGCACGAGGAAGCGCGCGTTCGCACCGAGCGTGCGCGCGACGTCGTAATACTGCTTGTTGACGCTCGCGACGCCCGACCACGTGAGCACGGCAACCGGGAAGCCGGTCGCGAGCGCGATCAGGAACGCGGCGGCCGAATAGCTCGACGGGAAGAAGTAGAACGTGAGCGGCAGCAGCGCGGTGGCCGGCACGGGGCCGAGCACGCGCAGCACCGGATGCACCCAGTAGCCGATCCGGCGCGACCAGCCGATCGAGACGCCGACCGCGAAACCGACCGCGACGCCGTACGCAAAACCGAGCGCGAGCAGCTTCAGCGTGTTGCCGGCGCTGCCGAGAAGGCGCGGCCAGTCGTCGACGTAGACCTCGATCAGCGCCTGCGGCGGCGCGAAGAACGGCGTCGGCAGCCAGCCGGTTTTCGCGGTGAGGAGTTCCCACGCGGCGAGCACGAGCGGCAGCGCGACGAGCCACGGGCCGGCCGGGCGCACGCGCGCGAGCCGCGTGCGCGTCGCGGGGACGAGATGGCCGAGCGTCGCGGCGACGAGCAGCAGTGCGGCGATCGTCCATGCGGCCGTGCCGAACGTGTCCGTATACGCCCAGTCGGTGAAGCCGACGACGCGGTTCGGCCACAGCTGCGTGAGGGCGCCGAGCGCGGCCCATGCGAGCGCGGCGGCGATGCCGGTCGGGCCTTACCCGCGGGGCGGCCGTGCGCGACGTGTCGCTCGAGGTGCGCGCGGGCGAGATCTTCGGCATCTCGGGGCTGATCGGTGCGGGGCGTACCGAGCTGCTGCGGCTGATCTACGGTGCG
>NZ_JAAGPP010000319.1:0-2468 GCF_017104975.1 Burkholderia sp. Ac-20344 | reverse complement strand
AGCAGGCTATGAATGCCATGCGGATTCCTCGGAAGCGGGCCGTCCGGCACCGGGTATCAGCTAGGCTAGTCCGGATTTTTGGCGAAGTAAAATGATATAAACGTAATCAGTAACAAGAGAAAGTGATATGAATATTCCTCTGCTCGAAACCTTCCGGGCCGTCGTTCAGGAAGGTAGCGCGCTGCGCGCGGCCGAACGGCTCGGCTGCACGCAGTCGAACGTCACCGCGCGGCTGCGCCAGCTCGAGGAGTCGCTCGACGCGCCGCTGTTCGACCGGCACGGCAAGCGGCTGGTGCTGAACGACGCCGGGCGCCGGCTGATCCCGTATTGCGACCGCATTCTGCGCCTCGTCGACGAAGCGACGCAGGTGGTGCGCGAGACGCCGGTCGCGCGCAGCTTCCGGCTCGGTTCGATGGAAAGCACGGCGGCCACGCGGCTGCCGGCGCTCGCCGCCGCGTTGAAGGAGCGCGATCCGGCGCTCGGCCTCGCGGTGCAGATCGGCAGCGAGCCGGATCTGGCCGACGCGCTGCTGCGCGGCCGGATCGACGCCGCGCTCACGGCGCGCGCCGTCGTCCGGCCCGGGTTGCGGTACGAGCCGGCGTTCGCCGAGGAGATGGTGCTGGTGAGCGCGGCCACGGTCACGCGCAGGCAGGTACTGGCCGACAACCCGGTGCGGCTGCTCGCGTTTCACGACGGCTGCCCGTATCGCGCGGTCGCGGAGCACTGGCTGAAGGCGCGCGGCATCGCGATCGAGTCGGTGGCGTCGTTCGGCACGTTCGGCGCGATTCTCGGCTGCGTGGCGGCCGGCATGGGTGTCGCGATCCTGCCGAAGCGGATCACGACCGAGCACGTGGCGCGCAAGGCGCTGCGTGCGCACGCGTTCGACGATCTCGACAGCGTGACGACTTATCTCGTCACGCCCGAAGAAGCGCCCGCGCTGCCCGAGCTCGACGTATTGCGCGCGGTGCTCGGCCGGCAGGCGGGCGCGCTGCTGGCGCGCTAGCGCGGCGCACGGCATCGCACCGCGGTGCCGATCGCGTCAGGCCGATGCGACCGCCCGTTCGTCCGCGAAGAAATCGGCCTCGATTTCGCGGATGCGCCGGCAATCCTCGAGCAAGCGCTCGAACGTCGGGCTGTAGAGGCCGACCGTGCCGAGCGCCGTCTGCAGGTCGGTGGTCACGCGCAGCGTGTCGCCCACCTTCGCCCATTGCTTGAGCCCGACGAACGACGGCAGCGCCTGGATCGCCTGCCACGTGAAGTCCTGCCGGAGCACGCCATTGCGCGACGACAGCAGCAGCACGTGCCCGCAGTAACCCCGGAAATCCGTCGGTGCGGCGACTTCGCCGAACAGCCGCTCCGGATGCAGCACGGCCTCGACGGCGGCCGACACATGATTCTCGCCGCTGACCGCGCTCGTCAGCCGCGGATCGAGGCTGCCGTGCAGCCGCGCGTTCAGCTCGACGATCGTCGGGCCGTCAGCCGTATCGAACAGTTCGAGGTGGGTCGGCCCGAAGCGGACGTCCAGCGCGTCGAGCACGGCGGCCGCGTAGTCGAGCAGCGGCGCGTAGCGCGGATCGGCGTGATTCAGCACCAGCATCTTGTCGAGCCGTGGCGCATGCGTGCGGTCGCGGTGCACTTCCCACAGGCTGACCACCCGATGGCGGCCTTCGAACGACACCGAGTCGACGATGTATTCCTGCCCCTCCGAATAGCTCTGGATCACGATGTCGTCGTTCGGCTGGTTGTACAGCGACCGGGTGGCCAGCACGTCGCGCGCGGCGGCCTCGACCTGCTCGAGCGTCCGGCAGATCTTCACGCCGGCCACGCCCGCGCTGCGGGCCGGCTTCACCACGAGCGGCAGCGTGCCGTGCGCGCGCGCCCATTCGAGCGCGTCGTCGACCGACGTGCTGTGGAAGTGGGCCGGTGCGCGCAGGCCGGCCTGGCGGATGCGCTCGTTCATCGCGTACTTGTCGCGTCGCGCGGCCGAGGTCGCGAGCGGATTGCGGTATGGCACGTCGAGCCGCTCGGCCAGCGTATCGGCCAGTTCCAGTGCCGCGTCGAGGCCGTGCAGCACCGCGCCGATGCGCAGGTCGCTCAACTGCGCGAGCGTCGCATCGATGTCGCCGCGATGCTGGACCTGGCGGATATAGTCGGACGGGACGAACTGGTTCCGGTAGATTTCCGGCAGGTCGGGATCGCTGATCACGTGCGCACAACGGATGCCGTATGCGCGGAACGCGGGCGCCAGATAGGCGGCTGTCGACGCGCCGTCGACGATCAGGACGGTATCGATGAAGCGATGCGGCATGGATTCCTCGCTGGGCTGTGAGATCGGTTGAAGAGGGCGGGCGGCACGGGCTCAGGCCCGCGGGCCGGTATCGGGCGCATCGCCCGGCCAGCGCACGGCCAGCGCGATGCAGACGGCGACGAGCACGGCCGCGACGGCGAACCCGCGCGCCGCGCCGGCC
>NZ_JAAGPP010000318.1:0-2345 GCF_017104975.1 Burkholderia sp. Ac-20344 | reverse complement strand
CCCGACCTGCCCGGCGCGCTGCCCGGCGAGCGGCTGCGGCTGCTGCCGGACGCCGCCGCGTGGGGTTCGGGCGACGCGGTGAAGGTCATGGTCGAACTGGGCTGGCCGATCGCGGCGCGGGGCGGCGACTGGGACGCGAGCGCGCTGAATCACGCGGTGTTCCGCGGCGATGCGGAGTTGCTGGCGTTCCTGCTCGCGCACGGCGCGAGCTGGCGCGACATGCACGGATTCGAGAGCGATGCGCTCGGCACGTTGTCCTGGGCATCCGTCAACGAACCGGAGCATGTCGGCGCGTCCGACTGGGAGGCGTGCGCGCGCGTGCTGCTCGCGCACGGCGTGCCGCAAGCCGCGCGGGATCCGTCGAATCCGGACGGCGTGCTGATCGACGGTCGCACCATGCGCTTTTCCGAGGCCGTCACCGACGTGTTGCTCGGCATCGACGGCGGCCCGCCCGCAGCGACGTAAACGACCGCGGGGCGGCAACGGGCGGGCGGCGGCGCCGGCCCGGTCGGTGCCGGCTGCTGGCGCGCAGTCGGCGCACCGGTTTTTCCTGTCGCGCGACGACATTTCGGCGAACGCTGAAACGTCGTGTGCACGACCGGCGTAAGCTCAGCCGTCAACTTCCTTCCGGAGTCCACGATGCCCCGTTCCGACCTGCAAGCCCGCCAGGCCGAAGCCTTCCGCGCCCTGCATGCGCGCCCCGGCGCCTTCATCATTCCGAACCCGTGGGACGCCGGCACCGCGCGCCTGCTCGCGATGGCCGGCTTCGAGGCGCTCGCGACCACGAGTGCCGGCTATGCCTTTTCGAAAGGTCAGCCCGACAACGCGATCGACCGCGACGCGATGCTCGATCACATCGCCGAGATCGTCGCCGCGGGCGGCCTGCCCGTCAGCGCCGATCTCGAGAACGGCTTCGGCGACGCGCCCGACACGGTGGCCGAAACGATCCGGCTCGCGGCCGAGGCCGGCGCGGTCGGCGGCTCGATCGAGGACGCGACGGGCCGCGCCGACGCGCCGATCTACGCGCGCGAAGCGGCGATCGAGCGCATCGCGGCCGCCGTCGACGCGGCGCGCGCGCTGCCGTTTCCGTTCACATTGACCGCGCGCTGCGAAAACTACCTGCATGGCCGCCCCGACCTCGCCGACACGATCGCGCGGCTCGTCGCCTATCGCGACGCGGGCGCCGACGTGCTGTATGCGCCGGGCATCACCGATGCGGATGACATCGCGGCGGTGACGCAGGCGGTCGGCGCGCCCGTGAACGTCGTGATGGGGCTGCAGGGCGGGTTGCTGAGCCTCGACGCGCTGGCGGCGCTCGGCGTGAAGCGCGTGAGCGTCGGCGGCGCACTGGCGCGGGCCGCGCTCGGCGCGTTCCTGCGCGCCGCGAAGGAGATGGCGCATGAGGGCACGTTTACGTTCACGCAAGCGGCCGTGCCGGGGCGCGATATCAACCGCTGGTTTGCGTCGCCCGATAATTCACCGGTTTTGTTCGGAGAATGAGCGAAATTAAATCGTGGGATCGTTACCAAGTCGAAACATTGATTGACAATAATCAACCGATTTCGCGTCCGAATTAAACATCGGTGACGACGCAAAATACATCGCCTATTCTCCGCATTAAGCCCGTTCGACCGTCGCCCGGCGTGCAAACCTCGCCGGATCGGGCGATCGGGCGATCGGGCGTACGCCGTGCGCGTCGATGTCGCGCATTGTTGCATTTTCCCGTTCAGTAAATTTTTTTGAACGCGGGAGTTGCCGGCCGGTTTTTGGATTGATAATCTGCGGCACGTTCTAATGAACGATCGATGGGCCGCCGGGAATATCGATATATAAAAATGCTGAGAGAGCGATGACGATCCGAGAAAATCAACGCGTCAGGTTTCGCGTCGGCGATGTCGTGACGCTGAAGACGGGCGGGCCGCGCATGACCGTTACCTATGCCGGGCCGGTCGTGTTCGACGACGGCGACTGGCTGATCTGCCAGTGGTTCGACGAGAACGGCGAATTCCGCCAGGAAATGTTTCCTCACGACACGGTGGTGCCCGAGCCGCGTGCGATTTCGGCCGGGCGCGTACGCATGCGCATGCATTTGCATCGCTACCGGTCGGCTGCCTGACATTCCCCTGTTGTCGCGAGTCGCGATGCGGCCACAGGCGGTGCCCGCGCCGCGACATTTCACGCCAGCCCGAAACATGCGGCGGCGCGCTGCGCCGATACTGTCCGCATGAACCCGACCGATCCCATCGCAGCGGTCACGCACCGCGATCCCTATCCCTACTATGCGGCGCTCGTCGACGGGCCGCCGCTCGCGTTCGACGCCACGCTCGGCCTGTGGGTCGCGAGCA